>DUEP01000052.1 GCA_011176535.1 Anaerolineae bacterium
CGGCAACTGCGTAACTCCTACCTATGTTGAGCAAGCCCCAGCCACCGATCCACCACAACATCATCAACATGAGCCAGAGGGAAAAAGATAACAAGGAGCCTGAACGGAACAACCAATATATATACATAACTCCCCTCTCATACTGTCATAATTTCGCAAGCCCACTCACGCTCCTGCATATACCACGCTACCGTGCGGCGAATACCCTCAGCCAGATCGACTTGCGGCGCCCATCCCAACACGCGCCGAGCTTTCTCGATGCTCGCCCAGGTGACCTGAACATCAGCCGGATGCCGTGGTTCGTAAACAATATGAGCACGACGGCCCACCGCCTCCTCAATCAGGGCGATAAGTTCACGCACAGTGTGCGGTTCATCGTTCCCCAAGTTGATCACTTCATAGCCCAATGGCTTCAAGCCCAACACCGTCCCCCGGGCAATATCGTCAACGTAGGTAAAATCACGGGATTGGGAACCATCGCCGAAAAGACGCAACGGGCGGCCTTCGGCAATCCATTGGATGAACCGGAAGGGGGCCATATCTGGCCGTCCGGCTGGGCCATACACTGTGAAGTAGCGAAATACGGTCACATCAAGGCCATAAAGACGATGATAGGTATAACACAAGGCCTCGGCAGCCTTTTTACTGGCTGCATAAGGGGAAAGCGGATGATCTGTATCCGCATCCTCGCGATAGGGTACCGGATTACCTTCCCCATAAAGGCTCGAAGTCGATGCCAGTATAAATTTTGGGATGTCTTTCTCCCGACAAAGCTCTAACAAATTCAATGTTCCGGTGATATTGGTATCGAGATACACCCAAGGGTTCACCACGCTATACCTCACCCCAGCGCGGGCGGCCAGGTTAATCACAGCTTCGATGTGTGGCAAACGTTGCGCCAATACCGCGACTTCTTCGCTCTGGCTGATGTCGGCACGGAAAAAAGTGAAATCCGAGCGCCCCTGAAGCCGCCCGAGGCGGTACTCCTTTAGACGCACATCATAGGCGTCGTTTAGATTGTCCACGCCAACCACCTGGTGGCCAGCCTCCAACAATAACTCCGCCACTCGTGATGCGATGAAACCAGCCACACCGGCGATTAGATAGATAGACATTGTTTACCCCTCATCCCACATTCGCCCAGCACGGGGCGCGGTCCAGCACCGGACGCCCGGTCTCCAGGTGCTCGCGCAACAGCGCCAGGTCCGCATCCACCATCATCTTCACCAATTCCTCAAAGGACACCGTAGGCTCCCAACCCAATTTCTTGCGGGCCTTGGTCGGGTCGGCGACCAACAAGTCCACCTCAGCGGGCCGGAAGAAGCGCGGGTCCTGCACCACATAGTCGCGGTAGTCCAGCCCCACATGGGAAAAGGCGATCTCGCAAAATTCGCGCACCGAGTGGGTCTCGCCGGTGCCGACCACATAGTCCTCCGGCTCATCCTGTTGCAACATCAGCCACATGGCCCGCACATAGTCGCCCGCATAGCCCCAATCCCGGCGAGCGTCCAGGTTCCCCAGGCGCAACTCGCTGGCCAACCCCAACTTAATCTTCGCCACACCATAGGAAATCTTACGGGTGACAAACTCCAATCCCCGGCGTGGACTTTCATGGTTGAACAAGATGCCCGAGACGGCAAACATACCATAGGATTCGCGGTAGTTCACCGTGATCCAGTGACCGTACACCTTGGCCACCCCGTAAGGGCTCCGGGGGTAAAAGGGCGTGGTCTCCTTTTGCGGCACCTCGCGCACTTTGCCGAACATCTCGCTGCTGGAAGCCTGATAAAACTTGGCTTCCGGGCAAACCAGGCGCACGGCCTCCAACAGCCGCGCCACGCCAATGGCCGTCACCTCTCCCGTGAGCACTGGCTGGCGCCACGAGGTGGGCACAAAGGACTGAGCCGCCAGGTTGTACACCTCATCGGGCTTGTACTCAGCCAGGATGTCCATCAGGGAACTCTGGTCGTGCAAGTCTCCTTGCACCAAATCAATTTGATCCTGGATATGCTCGATGCGCTCGAAGTTGACGGTGCTGGAGCGGCGCACCATCCCCACCACGCGATACCTCTTGCTGAGCAAAAACTCGGCCAGATAAGAGCCATCCTGTCCGGTCACGCCGGTGATCAAAGCCGTAGGCATCCTTTCCCTTCCTTATCTCTCGAATTCGTGGTGCAAACGCGCCCGAATTATACCAGCGCTCCTGGACGAGGAGAGGGATTCGGAGACTTGTGGCCTCCCAACACCTTCTCCGCCAGCCGCAGGAACTCTTGCGGGGCTTCGGTGGTGAGCAACTGGCGGCGCAGGGTCGAGTCGGGGCGGAAGGGCGCCAGGTATTGCACGGCGAATTTGCGAAAGAGCACCAGGCCGCGCGGGCCGTAAAAGCGCAGGTTGGCCTCCAGGTGTTCGCGCAGTACCTGGGCCACCTCCTCCGGCGGCACCTGGACGCGGTCGCGGCGGGCGAAAAGCCAGGGGTTGCGCAGGGCGCCCCGGCCAATCATCACCCCGGCGCAACCGGTGTGGGCCTTCATACGCTCGATGTCGGCCACGGTGCGCACATCGCCGTTGCCCAGCACGGGGATGCGCACCGTTTGCACCACCTCGGCAATGGCGTCCCAATCGGCGCGGCCTTTGTACCCTTGCTCGCGGGTGCGGCCATGCACGGCCAGCAACGCCCCGCCGTTCTCCTCCACAATGCGGGCGATGAGGCGGTAGTTGCGGCAGTCATCATCCCAACCCAAACGGATCTTAGCCGTGACGGGCACCTCCAGTTGCCGGCTGAGCAGGCGGAAGATGCGGGCCACCTTGAGGGGTGTGCGCAACAATCCAGCCCCGGCGCCCCGGTTGGCGATGCGGCGATCGGGGCAGCCCATGTTGATGTCAATGGCCGCCGGGCCGAACTCCTGCAATCGCAGTGCCGCCTCCAGCAGCATCCGGGGCGTGCTGCCGTAAATCTGCAACACCACCGGCTGCTCGGCAGGCGTGAAAGCCCATAGATGCCGCACCCGTTCGGGCCGCTCCACCACCGCGACGGCGTGGATGAACTCGGTGTAGACCAGGGCCGCGCCCAGACGACGGCACACCATCCGGAAGGGCTGATCCGTGTAGCCGTCCATCGGCGCCAGCACCAGGTCGCCGTACACGGGCGTGGAGCCCAACCAAAAGGACGGCACCTGCTTCAGGGAAACGGCCTCCGCCCCCTGGGGCTCCGGCCCGGCCCCTGAAGGTCCGGTGGCGGGATACCCAAGGGTGAGTGCATCCGCCCAAGGGCGGGAAACCGTCCGCCTTGTCATCCTCCTCCCTCGCCCAAAGCCGCGTCCAGAGCCTGGCGCAGCGAGCGGGCTTCGATGACCCGGATGCCCTCGGGCCAGGGGTCGCCTCGATGGCCCAGACGCTTAGGCACGATGGCCGTGGTGAAGCCCAGTTGGGCGGCCTCACGCAGGCGGGCGTCGGTCTGGCTCACGGTGCGCAGTTCGCCCGAAAGGCCCACCTCGCCGATGAGCACGGTGTCGGCCCGCACAGGCAGGTCGCGCACCGACGAGGCGATGGCCGTGGCCACGGCCAGGTCAGCAGCGGGTTCGCCCACCTTGAGCCCGCCCACCACATTGACGAACACATCCTGGTCACTCAGGCGCAGGCCCACCCGCCGGGTGAGCACGGCGGTCACCAGCAGCAGGCGGTTGAAGTCCACGCCGTTGGCCGTGCGGCGCGGGTTGCCAAAGGGGGTGGGGCTGGTGAGGCCCTGAATCTCCACCAGCAGGGGGCGGGTGCCTTCCATGGTGACGGCGATGGCCGAGCCGGGGGCGTTGACCCAACGCTCGGCCAAAAAGGCCTCGGAGGGGTTGGGCACCTCGACCATCCCCCGGTCGCGCATCTCGAACACACCCACCTCGCTGGTGGTGCCAAAGCGGTTCTTCACCGAGCGCAGCAGGCGGTAGGCCTGAAAGCGGTCGCCCTCCAGGTAGAGCACGGTATCCACAATGTGCTCCAACACCCGTGGCCCGGCGATGATGCCCTCTTTGGTCACGTGGCCGATGAGGAACACGCTGACACCGGTGCCCTTGGCCAGTTCGCGCAGGCGAGCGGCGCACTCCCGCACCTGGGTCACCGACCCGGCGGAGGAGGAAAGGTCGGGCAGGTACACCGTCTGAATGGAATCCACGATGAGCAGGCGGGGCCGCACGGCCTCCACATGAGCCAGGATGGCCTCCAAATCGGTCTCGGTGACCAGGTAGAGGTGCGGCGGGAAGGGGCGGGGGTGCCCGGCTTCGTCGCGCCACAGGCGGCGGGCCCGCATCTTGATCTGGCGCTCCGACTCCTCGCCCGACACATAGAGCACCGGGCCCTGGGCCGCCATCTCTAAGGCGGTTTGCAGCAAGAGGGTGGACTTGCCGATGCCGGGGTCGCCGCCGATGAGCACCACGCTGCCGGGCACGATGCCGCCGCCGAGCACGCGGGCGAACTCGCCCAGGGGCAGCGGCAGGCGCTCCTCGCGGTCGCCTTCGATTTCGTCCAAGCGGCGCGGGGTGCTGCGGGCCGTCGTAGGGCGACGGGCCGCCTTGGGCGATGGCGCGACCACTTCGTCCACATACGCATTCCACGCGCCGCACTGGGGGCAGCGGCCCAGGGGCTTGGCCGCCCGCCGACCGCAGTTCTGGCACACATATTCCACGCGAGGCTTGGGCATCTCAGGCGTTCCTTTGTCGATGTGGGGGCAAGACAGGCACTTCCCTAACCCCGGTGTGGCACGTGCTCTCATTATAACCGCAGAAAGCCCCCTCTCAGGGAACTCTTTTCCCTCAGGGGGCGTCTAAGAAGCAAAACCACTCCCCAGGAGGAAAACCATGTTCAAAACCCATCCGAACCCCCTCTGGCTCTTCCTCGCGGCCGCGTGGTTGAGCCTGCTGACCGGCTGCGGCCCACGGATCTCAGCCATCGTGGGCCCCGCCGCGGAGGACCTCGCAGCCCCGGTTCAGCCCGCCGCCAGGAGCGAGAGCAACGGAACGCCCCTGCGCACCCTGACGGTGACCGGCACCGGTGAAGTCGCCCTCACCCCCGACTTAGCCCGTGTCACCTTAGCCGTGGAAACCCGCAACCGCGATCTGGGCAAAGCGGTGGCCGAAAACAACCGGCGCACCGCCCAGGTCATTCAAACCCTCCAGCAGGGAGGCGTCGCCGAAAAAGACATCCATACCCGCAACTTTTCGGTGAATCAGGAGCGCCGTTACGATGATCAGAGGAACCTCATCCTGGGGCCCTACACAGTGACCAACACCCTGGTGGTCACCGTACGGGATCTGGAGAAACTGGGCGCCCTGCTGGATGCCGCCCTGCAGGCCGGAGCCAACCGCATGGACAACCTGACCTTTGGCTCTTCCCGGGCCAGGGAGGCCCAACTGCAGGCCAAACTGGCCGCCGTCGAAGACGCCCAAAAACAGGCCGAGGCCATCGCCCAACAGGCCGGCGTCACCCTAGAGGCCGTGCAGACCATCACCTTCAGTTACGCTGTCCCCGTGCGCGAAACGACTTACAAGGCCGAAATGCTGGCCGCCGCCCCGGCGCAGGTCCCCGTTTCCCCGGGCGAGATGAAAGTGACCGCCACCGTGACCATGGTCTTCCTCATCCGCTAACGGCCTCCGCCCTGGAGCAGCAGGGGCGCCCGGCGCGCTTAAAAGCGTCGCCTTATCGACGGTTTCCAAGGGCGGCGATTATGCTAAAATGGGACTATGAAAACCTTACGGCCCCTGCTGCTCCTTTGCAGCCTGCTTTTTGGGCTGCGAGGCGTGGTTTTTGCTCAGGGAGGAGCCGAGGTCATCCTCTTCCCCCCCAACACCGATGCGTTCCCCAAAATCACAGGATACACCGCCGTATACGATGCGGCGGGGCAGCCCATCCACGGCCTCACCGCGGACAAAGTGGCCCTTTGGGAAAACGAACAGCCCGTGGCCCTGACTTCCTGGGAGGAAATCCACCCCGGCGTCCAGGTGGTGCTGGCGGTCAACCCCGGCCCTCCGTTAGGCGTTCGGGATGTGTTGGGCGTCTCACGCTACGAATATGTGTACCTGCAATGGCAATCCTGGATTCAAAGCCACGGCGGCACCACCCTTTACGACCTCAGCCTGACCACGGGCGAAGGCGTGTACCTGCGCCACAGCGCAGACTTCACCACGCTGAGCGAGGCCCTGGCTGCCTATAAGCCCGATTTCCGCCAGAGCCAGCCTTCGCTGGCCCCCCTGGAAACCGCCCTGCAACTGAGCAGCGACCCCACCCCTCGCCCCGCCATGGGGCGGGCCGTACTCTTTCTGACCCCCCCGCTGCCCGACAACACCCTGAAGGCCTTGGCCCGTTACGCCGACCTGGCCCGTCAGCAGCACATCCGCATTTTCGTCTGGCTGGTGGCCGCGCCGGAGCAGGCCAATAGCCCTTCGGCTCAGGCGCTCACCCAACTGGCTCAGGCTACCGGCGGCACGCTTACCTTCTTCTCGGGGCAGGAAACCCTCCCCGTGCTGGAAGACCTCTTCGCCCCCCTGGGTTACGCGTATCGCTTCACCTATCTCTCACGCATCCGGCAGGGCGAGCAACACACCCTGCAAATGGAGGTTCACCCACCGCGGGGCGGAAACCTCACCGGGGAAGGCACCTTCGCTTTGCAAATCCTGCCGCCCAACCCCGTGTTGGTGGACCCGCCGGCCCAGATTGTGCGCGCCTTTCCCCCGGATGTGGACGACCCTGCCTATCTGGAACCCCGCCAGCAAACCCTCACCATCACCGTAGAGTTTCCCGACGGCCACCCCCGCGGCATCACCCGCCTCAGCCTGCTGGTGGACGGCCATCCGGTGGCCCAACGCCGCGAGCCGCCTTTCGACACCCTGGTGTGGGACCTCACCTCCTACACCACCAGCGAGAGCCACAGCCTGAGCGTGGAAGTGGAAGACGTCCTGGGCCTAGTGGGCCGCAGCGTGGATCTGCGGGTGCAAATCACCGTGCCCCAGCCGCCCAATCCGCTCATCCGCGCGGCCAGGCATTACGGCGATTACCTCACCTGGGGTGCCGCGGCCCTGGCCGGGCTGGTGTTGCTTTGGGTCATCCTCGGCCCTCTGCCGCGCCGACAACCCGCCGGGGAACCCGTCGCCCGACCGCGGCCCTCGTGGCGCAACCTGACCCAGTGGGCCCCAACCTTCGCCCGTCGTCCCGGCAAGGCCCCGCCTCGGGGGAAGCCGCTGGCCACCCTGCACCCTCTGCCCCCCGAGGAGAACGGCGAACAGCCCGCTCCCATCGTGCCCGAATTGCCCCTCTATGGCGAAGAGGTCCTCATCGGCAGCGATCCGGCCCAGGCCCAACTGGTGCTGCGGGATCCTTCGGTCGCGCCGATTCACGCCCGGTTGTGGCGCGATGAGCAAGGCCAATTCTTCATCGCCGACCGTGACTCCACCGCCGGAACCTGGGTCAATTACGCCCCGGTTTCTCCCTATGGGGCCCGTCTGGAAGAAGGCGACATCGTGCACATCGGGCGGGTGGGGTTCCGTTTCCATGTGGTCGGCGCGCCCGACCTCACGCCCGTGGTCATGCCGCTCACCGGCGACGACCAATCCCCCTCAGAAACCTGACCTTCACATCATGATCCCCGCCTCAAAGGCTCACCTCCCGGTGGCCGCCCGCACCCACCCGGGCCTGAAACGGGCCCACAACGAAGACCGCTTCAGTGTGGCGGCTTACTGGACACCGAACAAGGGCACCCCTTCCCTGCTGGCCGTGGTGGCCGACGGCATGGGGGGGCACCGCGCGGGAGAAGTGGCCGCCGAAATCGCCGTGGAAACCGTCCATCGCCATGTGGCCGCCAGCGATGGACGCCACCCGGCGGCCATTTTGGAGCAGGCCCTGCGCCTGGCCAACGAGGCGGTCCGCCGCGAGGGCACCGATGACGACCGCCGCCAGGGTCTGGGCACCACCTGTGTGGCCGCCTGGGTGCTGGGCGACCGCCTGTACATCGCCTCGGTGGGCGATTCCCGCATCTACCTCTTGCGGGAGCAGACGCTGCACCAATTGACCACCGACCACAGTTGGGTCCAGGAAGCCGTGGAAAAAGGCGCCCTCACCCCCAAACAGGCCCGTCGCCACCCCAAGGCCCACCTCATTCGGCGCTATCTGGGCGCCCCCAAGGGCGTGCGACCCGACCTACGCCTAAAACTGCGCTGGGGGGAAAGCGACACGCAGGCCCGCCGCAACCAGGGCTTACCCCTGCGACCTGGCGACCGACTGCTGCTCTGCACCGATGGGCTGACCGATCTGGTGGCCGATGAGGAAATCCGCGAGGTCCTGCAAACCCCCTCCTTAGAAGAGGCCCTGGATCAACTGATCGCCCTGGCCCTGGAACGCGGGGGGAAAGACAACATCACCGTGGTGGGGATCAGCGTCCCATCCAGGGGGTGAGGATTCCCAAAGGGCGGGGCCGGTTCCTGGATCCGGTGGTCGGGCCCCTTCCTGGGGGCAGGATTGCGCACGCTGGGGGTGTTGCTCCTCCTGGGATGGTGGCTGTTCCTCCGGTAGTCCCTTGCTCCACCATGGTATACTTTGGGCACATCCATTCCCGGAACAGAGGTGAAGTCATGGCCAAAAAACGACGCTCCACCCCCCGGCGCAGTGCCCGGCGCGGCGGTCGGGTCGAGTTCAACCCCGATTATTCCTATGTCAAGTCCGATTTGCGCCGCATCGCCACGCTGGCAGGGAGTTTCATCTTCCTGATGGTGGTGCTTTCCTTCTTCTTCCGCTAATTTCCTCCCCCGTCGGGCGGCGCGACCGCCCGATTTTTGTCGTCGAAAGGCGTCATGATCCCCCCACTTTACGGCAAGCGCGTGCTCCTGGGCGTGACGGGCTCAGTGGCCGCCTACAAGTCGGCCCACCTGGCCTCGCGGCTGCGGCAGGCGGGAGCGCAGGTGACCGTGGTGCTCACGCCAGCGGCCGAGCGCTTCGTCTCACCGCTGACCTTCCGCGCCGTGGCCGGTGGGCGCGTGTACACCGACGCCGACCTGTGGGGCACCGAGGGGCATATCCTCCACATTGGCCTGGCCCAGCAGGTTGATGTGTTGCTCATCGCCCCCTGCACGGCCAACACGCTGGCCAAACTGGCCCACGGCCAGGCCGACAACCTACTCACCGTCACCGCGCTGGCCGCCACCTGCCCGGTCCTCGTGGCCCCGGCCATGGACGGCGACATGTGGACGCATCCCGCCACCCAGGCCAATGTAGCCCGGTTGGAAGAGCGGGGCGTTCAGGTGCTGGGCCCGGACGAAGGCCACCTGGCTTCGGGCCTGCAGGGCATCGGGCGCATGCTGGAGCCCGAGGAGATCCTGGCCCGCGTGCGCTATCTGCTCACCCGGAAACGCCCCTTGCAAGGGCGCCGGGTGCTCGTCACCGCGGGGGGGACGCAAGAGCCGTTGGACCCAGTGCGGCTGCTGACCAACCGCTCTACCGGCAAGCAGGGCTTTGCTCTGGCCCAGGCGGCCCTGGACTGGGGAGCCGAGGTGACACTCATCGCCGCGCCCACCTCTCTGCCCACGCCCCACGGCGCCCAACGGGTGGATGTGCGCACGGCCCTGGAGATGCGTGACGCCGTGTTCGCCCATCTCAACGAAGCCGAGATGCTGTTCATGAGCGCCGCCGTGGCCGATTACCGCCCGGCTCACCCGTCCCCCCACAAAATCAAAAAAAGCACCGCCGACCTGACCCTCACCCTGACGCGCAACCCGGACATCCTAACCGAGGTGGCCTCCTATCGCCGCCAAAAGGGACACCCCCCCATTGTGGTGGGTTTCGCCGCCGAAAGCCAGGACCTGCTCGCCAACGCCCGCGAAAAACTCGCCCGCAAGGCGCTGGATTTGATCGTGGCCAACGACATCTCAGCCGCCGACGCCGGGTTTGCCGTGGACACCAACCGGGCGACCCTGCTCTACGCCGACGGGCGGCAGGAAGCCCTCCCGCGTTTGAGCAAGGCCGAAATGGGCCAGGCGGTGGTGGTGCGTGCGCTGCATCTGTGGCAGGGAGGCTGGCTGGCTCATCTGGTCTCGCCCACCGCCTGGGAGGCGGCCCAGGCCCAGGACGTCTATCGCCCGCCCTCGCTGGATGAGGTGGGTTTCATCCACTTCTCGCGGCCCGATCAGGTGCCCCGCGTGGCCCAGACCTTCTTCGCCAACCGCCCTCTGCTCCTGCTTTGGGTTCAGGGGGCCCAACTGGGTACGGCGCTACGCTGGGAAGAGGCGGACGGGGACCTCTTCCCCCATCTTTACGCCCCTCTGCCGGTGGAAGCCGTAGCCGCCGTGACCCCCTACGGCCCGGACGAGACGGGCCATTACGCGCCCCCAAAGCCGCCGGAACAACCGCCAAACACCTGAGCCATGGGGAACCTTACGGCAACACCGAGAAAAAACCGGGAGGCCTCAAAGCCTCCCGGTTCGTTGTCTCCAACCACCTGCGCCCCGGCGAGTACCACCATCGTCCGGGGCGTTTTCGCCCCCGCACCCGATGGAACGACCCATAGCGCTCCCTCTCCGGCCACGCGTCAGCCAAAGCGCAGGCCGTCAGGGTCCCATCCGCCCGGGTTTACGACACACCGCGGCTCAACCGCAACCGCCGGACGACCACAATGAGCAGCAACAACCCCAAAGCCAACGCCACCAGGGTGGGGAGGCCGGTCTGGTCGGCGAAGCCGGTCGTGGGCAGTTGGGAAGGCGTCGCCATGGGCGTCAGGTTCGCCGCCGCCACCTGGGTCAGGTACACGGCTGTAGCCGTGGCGCCCAGGGCCGCCACATCGACCGTAGGCGCTGACGGGGGCGGGGTGGTGGCCGCAGCGGCCACCACGGGCGTTGGGGTAGGCTGCGGCAAGGGGGTCGCCGTGGGGGCCGGCGTGTTGGTGACGGTAGGCGTCGGCGTCCAGGCCTGCGCCTGGGCAGTCTGGGTGATGGCCAGGGCGATTTGCGTGTTCTGGGCGTTGATGGCCGCGGCCTGGGTGGCCCGCGCCGCCCGCTGCCGGGGCAACACCAGCATGGCATATGCCCCCATGGCCAGCAAGGCAATGAGCATAAAGGCCACCAACGCGCCTACGGCATACAAAAAGGTGCGGTTGTCGGCGGCCGCTTCCGTGGGCTGCCCTTCCGCCTCTGTCTCGTCCAGAAAACCCAGGTCGTCATCGGGCATCAAGGGGGGAATATTCTCGGCCATCGGTCTACTCCTATGCCAGGATTTCCAGGTTGGATAAGGGTACCACAATGTGGGTGCCGTCGTCCAGACGCACATCCGCCGCCCGCACCCGCAGGCCGTTGGGCAACAGGGTGTTCTCGCCGGGCACGGCCACCACCGTGCCCACCAGCCCCAGGTAAGGCTGCCGCACCACGCGCACCTTCCGGCCCACCTGCACTTCGTCCACGGGCAACGGCTCCGGGGCATCGGGGATGTCCAGGGGGATGATCACCTGGGGGCGGGTGCCCTCCTCGCGGTCCCAGGGGTCGGCGACCACCGCCGCCTCCCGGCCCGCATGGGTTTTCAGCAGGCGAAACGCCGCCTCGTTCATGGGAAACGCGCCAAAGCCGTCCAGCACCACCACGGGGATGTCCATGCTCAAGGCCACGGGGATGAGCCGCGCGCGCAGGCTGCCCAGCACCAAAGCCCGCAAGGGAAGTTCGTTGGCCAGTTCCAGCGCCTGGGGGTCGTCACACGAGCCCCCCACGACCACCATGCCTCGCATCTCGACCCTCAGTTTTTCCGCGCTCAACCGCTCGCCCGGGCTTTCTGCCGCCATTTGCAGCAAACCGTAATCTGCTTTGCCGTTGCCCCAGACGCCGTCCACCACCGCCCCGCGCACCAAAATGTCCACGCCCAGGTCCTCCACCACTTGGACCACTTTGCCCGGCACACCAGCCGTGAGCGCATAGCGCGGCGAGCGCAAGCGCAACAAAATCTGCCCATCGCCCACCAGGACCACCTCGCCCTCCACAGGCGCGGTCACGGTGCGGCGAAACAGCCCCTTGCGCTCGGCCAGCACATCCCCGGTCTGAACGCGGTCGCCCGGCTTGACCACGATCAACGCGTCGGCCTTCTGCGGCGGCACTTCCAACTGGCGGGCCACATCCAGCAACTTGTAGCGCGGCTCGGTGATGGTGACGGCCACCTCGGTGGCCGGCTTGACCTCTTGCCCTTCGCGCACCAGCACCCGGCCCGGCAGCGGCAAGCGGCGCCGCTTCCGTAAGGTGGCCATGGGCAGAAGATGATTCACTGGTCGATAGACGCTCATCCTGTAACCTCAGCGCAAGGAAGAAATGCAAGAACCGTGCCGCTCAGTCCCGAATTTTGCTCCACCAGAGGCGATACAGTTGATGGCGCCGCTCTCGGTCGGCGGGCAAACGCAAGGGGCGCCCCCGACCATCCAGCACCAGCCCTAGGTGGGTGCCCGCCGCCTGGAAAGTGTACCCGCGTCCGGGGCCACGGCCCACATCCACGCCGCTCGCGGGGCGCAAAGTCACCCGCGCCTGGGTCCCCAGGGGGATGGGGATCACCTCCAACGCCCCGCCCTTCAATTCCACCTGGCGGGGTTTGCCCTCGCCGGTCTCCACCTGCACCCGCAAGACAGGTCGGCCAAACCCACCGCGCCATACCGGGGCGACCACCGTGGCCAGGGGAAGGAAGTGGGGCGATTCCAGCACCTGCACGCTCAGATAAGGGTTCATCTCAGCCGCCGCGCCCAACATGGGCAAAAGGTGGTTTTGGTCAAGCACCAAAGTGGTGACGCCAATGGGCTGTAATCCATCCAGGGCCAGCAACACGGTCTGCGCCGGATGCGGGGCGCGGGTGAATAAACTGCCCGAAAGCATCACGGGTTCAAAGAGGGGCAACGCCCGTTGCGGCTGCCAGAAAGCCTGGGGGAAATCGGCATAGGCCTGCCTCACCGCCAGACGCAACAACTGCCGTCCCAAGGCCTGCTCCACTTGCAACTCCTCTTCGGTCATCGGCACGCTTTCGGGGTAAGTCGCCTTGGTGTAGAGGTAGTCCACCACATCGTCGTCGTCCAGGTCGATGGTCAGCCAGCGGGCGATGGATTGCAGCGGGGTGTGCCGGAGCAGGGAATCCAGGCGCTCGCCCAGGCCCAGGGAGGGGTACACCTTGAGGGTCATCCTCTGTCCTTGCCAGGCGGCAGCCAAGGTAGTTGCCGAAGCGCCGACATCCACGCCCAGCACCCCCTTCTCGCCGCCGTACAACCGGCTCAGATAGCGCACCATCCGCCCAAAGGCGGTGGCCGTGGGCCACAAGTGGCCCCGCGCCACCTCCATCAGGTCGTCCAGCCCCCGCATCTGGCCCCGCCGCAGCAGGCGAAAGGCCTCGACCAACTCGTGGTGACCCACCAGCAAGCGTTCGGTGTCCAAAGTCGGTCGCACATTCGGGGCCACCACCAGGCCGGTGAGCGGCTCCAACAACTCGCGCACCTTGGGCACCAGGGCCTGGTTGCCCACATAGAAGACCAGCGGCTTGTGCTGTGTGGGCGCAAGGTAGGCCGCCAGGCCCACATTCTCCACCAGGCTCAGGACGCTTTGCACAGCGCCGCCATCGGTTCCCCCAGCCAGGATGATCAAATCCGGCCGGCTGAGCACCATCTTGTTCAACCGTTCTTCGGGCGTCAACCGATCGTTGAGATGGAAGAGCCGCACCAACTCCGCATAGGTGCTCTCGGCCAGACGGCGGGCGCTATCCAACGAGATGCTCTGCAAGGCCCCCACACAAATCACCTGCAGGGGCCGGCCCGCCGAAAGGGTGATCACCACCCGGTCCACCCCTTCACCGTCCACCTGAGAACCGGTGAGCAACTCGCCCCCGCCACCCAACAACGCCCGCCCCGTAATCCGCTGCACCTGCTCCACGGCCTGCACCACCCCCTCGCGCACATCGTTCCAGGGGGCCTGGGCCGTGGTGGGCGCCACACCCAAGGCCACCACTTCATAGCGGCCTTCCACCACATCAAACAACACCGCCCGCGTGTGGACGCTGCCGATATCAACGGCCAACAGGGTTTCGGGATCTACAATAGATGTCGCCATAGTGCCTCAAGGAAGCGCCACAAAAAAGTGACCCGTTCGACCAGCGCGGTTAAAGCCGCCATGAACACCCCGGCAAAGAAGACCCCAAACGCCGTGGCGATGAAAATCTGCCCCAACCCGCCCAGCAACCGCAACCCTTTGCTCTGCCGCGGTGTGCCTTTGTGCTGCCCCTGCGCGCCAAAGTGAAAGTAAGCCAGGGTGGTCACCGTTCCCACCAGCAACACCAGGCCGCTCAACAGCAATTCCCCTCGCACCCAGGGATCTGCGGCGCTGCGCCACGAAGGGAGGTTGATGGTGGCCCAGGTTTGCGGCAACAGAGTGCCCAACACCGCCCCGCCAATGGCGGCCGCCGCGCCCACCCCCACCAGGAAACCCAGGGACAGGCTGGCTACCCGTCCCCAACGTGCCGAGAGGCGGGCAAAAAGCAACACAGCCAGGAACAACGGCACCACAGGCCAGAGGGAACGGTCGCTTCCAAAAAGCAGAGGATACACCGCCCGAGGCCAGATCACACTTTGCCACGCCACGCCCCCCACATAGCCAGCCGTCACCCCGACGAAAAGATACACCACCAGGCGAAACAGCCGATGGGTGCCGAAAAAGAGATAACTCAGCACCGTGACGGTAAGCGCAAAGGCGACCACGCCGCCGATGAAATCAGCCATGTGCCTGCCTCCGGGCCCGCAAACCAAGGATGAGGTTGTACACCCCGCCCAAAAACAACAGCAGGATGGCTGCCCAGACGCCCCAGGTGAACCCTCCCCAGTACTGGACGCCCTCGCCCAGACGACCGGTCAGGCGCATATAGGCCAGCCCACCCATCAAGCCGGTGACCAGCCCCTGAACCTGGGACGGCTGGCTTTCGTAGTAAGGGCGCACCAGTGGCTCGGCCTGGGCGCTGATCACCAAAATTAGCGGCGTCGTGGGCAAGCGAGGCTGCACCTGTTCCACCCAGACCCGCGCCACATCGGGATCGTCGCTCACCACCACCACCAGATCAAAGTCGTTCATCTGGCGGATGCCGGCCAGGGGCGCCGCCTCCCAGGCCGGGTACCCGTTGATGCTCCAGGGCGCGGCATCCACAGGCGACAGGGCCAGGTGTTGCAAGGCCGCCATGCCCCCCGAAAGGTAACCCAGATTCACATACTGCTGCCCTTCCACATAGCCATGCTCGGCCAGGGGGCCATGGAGAAAATGTTCGGCCAAGGCCGGGCCCATGGGTTGGGTGGAAATCATGGCCAGCCGGGCGCCACGCACCATCAGATGGTCCACCAGGGGCGCGGCAGCCGATTCCATCTCGGCCCGCCAGGCCGGGTTGTAATCCACGGCCAACAACACCACCGGCTGGTCCGGCAACTGGGAGACGATGCGATTGGCGGCCATCACCTCCGGCGGGATGCCTTCAGGCAACGGGGGCACCAGGCCGCCGAACACCGAGGGCAGCCAGGCCACCAGGAGCAACACCAGCGCCAGGGCGACGCGCAACAGGCGTTGCGGCAACCAGCGCCAGCGCTGGGAGGGCGGCGTGACCTGCTTTTCCTCGGCCAGCATTGCCCGCAAGATTTCGGCGTAGCGCGCTTCCTCTTCGCGCAGGGTCAACCGTGCCGCGGCCGCCCCGGTCTTGCGCGGTCTCGGGAGGGTTTCGGCCGGCAGCACCCCACTCAACCCCGCCAGCGGCCCCTTGGTTTCGACGACCTCTGGCTCCTCTTCCTCCACCTCCAGGGGCAGGCCTTCCAGGGCCACCTCCTCGGGGCGAATGGCCTCCAGCCAGTCGGGCAACTGCCCCGGTGCCAGATCGCCCGCTCCCTCCTCCCCACCGGGGGAGGCCTCTTCCTCTATCCCCACCAGGGCTTCGGGCGCGAGACTGTCCAGCCAATCGGGCAAGTCGTCCAGGGCAAATTCCTCTTCGCCGGTACCCGGCACGGCAGGCAAAGCCGCCTCTTCTTCCGCCGCCTCCCCCGTCCCCAACGCGGGCAACCCTTCCTCTTCGTCCAGGGGCGCCGCGACATCGAAGGGGTTCACCGCAGGCAAAGCCGGCGCCTCGCCCTCCTGCTCCACCTCGGCCAGCCAGTCCAGGGTGGCCGACGATTCAGCGGAAGTCGCGGGCTCCGTCGCCGACGGGGTTTCCGCTTCCACATCGCTCAACCAGTCGGGCAGGGCCTCCCTTTCGGAGGGCTGGGGCTCCGAAGGCTCAGCCCCGGCCTCTACATCGCCCAGCCAGTCCGGCAGGCCTTCTTCCTCGGTGGACACAGCCGGCGGGACCACGGTCTCGCCGGCCTCCTCAGGTGCCTCCTCCAGGCCCTGCAGCCAGTCCGGCAGGTCTTCCTCGGACGCCGGGGGGGCTTCTTTTCGGGTCGGCTTGGCCACCGCAGGAGGGGGCTCCTCCGGGCCGCTCAACCAATCGGGTAGGGCTTCCTCTGCCGTGGGCGGCGCGGCCTCGGCAGATGGGGTGGGCGCTTCCTCCAGGCCGCCCCACCAGTCGGGCAGAGCCTCTTCTTCGGCCTCCGGGGAAAAGGCCTCGGCGGAGGGGGGCACCGCCGCCTCCGGAACCCCCGGCTCTTCTTCCAGGCCGCCCAACCAGTCCCGCGGCTCCTCGAGGCGCTCGTCCGCGGCCCCCGCCTCCCCGGCAGCCAAGCCTTCTTCTTCAACGGGAGGCGTGGGGGGAGACTCCTCGGCCTCGCGCAGCCCGGCCAGCCGCCCCAGGATATCCGGCTCCTCCAGCAACTCCCCGGTCTCCGGCTCCTCTTCCTCCTCGCCGAGGGCCTCTTCGCCAGCCAACTCGCGCAACCACTGGGGCAGATCCTCCTCGGAAGCATCCACCCAGCCCAAGGGGGAAGCCGCCTCCCCCCCGGAGCGCGGTTCCGGCCTCGGGGATCCCGTTGCCGCCTCCGGTGTGGAGGGCTCCTCCTGGGGGTGCAGGATAAGCGGCTTTAGACGGGCCCCACACTCCTGGCATTCCTCCCGGTCTGCCGGATTGGGGGCACCACACATGGAACAGCGAACGGTCTCGCTCATCATTGATCTCGATAGGGACGGTCTGTGCCCATCAGAATGCGCACACCGGTGGCCAGGACGCCCAACGCCACGCCCAACAAAATGCCCCGCGCCCCAGCCGCCGCAGGGACCTGAGCGATCCAGGGCCGCAGCGTATCGCCAAGGAAGGGCAGGGTGCCCCAGCCGGGCAACGCGGCCACGCCCAGTAAGGCCAACAGCAGGGAAAAGAAAAAGACCAGCGAAATCAACCCGCTGCGCCGACGCAGCAGATTGATGCTGGCATAGGCCAGGGTGACGGCCAGCAGGGCCAACAGGCTACCGGCCACCGGCAAAATCAGGTAATCCACCATCCATCGCGCCGGGGCGCCGCCCAGGCCAAAGACCACCGTGAGGCCAAAGGAGAGCAGCAAGGCCAGGAGCAGCACCAGGCTTTCGCCTGCGGCCAGGCCCTGAGTGCGCAGATTGCGCCAGTGCACCAGCAACATGTGAAACATCCCGGCCAGCAACGCCGCCGCCGCCAGCACAATGGCCCACTGCAGGAAAATCGCCCGCACCACGGCCAAGGGTCCCAGCGGGAAAAAGTAGCCCAAGAGGACCAGCAGCCCCATGGCCATGGTGGTCGCGGTGGCCAAGATACCGCTGCGTTTGCCGATCCCAAAGGTCATGGCCACACCCCCAGGAATTTCAACAGCCCTCCCGCCACCATCGCCACGATGAGCACCCAGCGCAGCACATCCTGGGCCTGAAGACTGGCGTTGTGGAAGGGATCGGCCCCCAAATAGGCTCCCGCGGCAAAGAGTTCTTCCCCGATGAGCGGCTCGGCCGCCGCAGCGTAGAGCACCGCCTGGGTGGGCACATGATCTGTGCCCGCCACCACCAGCCGGCCCTCCGTCTCACCGGCGTCGGCGATGAGCGCCGCTTCGGGGCCCACGCTGCCCAGGATCACCGTGGCGGCATTGGCCGGGTCGCCGGCCAGCACCATGGTGCCCGCAGCGTAAGCGTAGGGGGTCAACCCGCTGATCTGGGCCAGGGTGGGGTGGTAGCGTTCTGAAAGGCCGCTTTCGGCAAAGGTGCTGCGCGTCACGCCCTGACTGAGCAGGCCCAGGGGGCCGGTGCCGGAGGTCACCACCGGCGGGCGGTCGGCGACCGCAGCCACCTGGCTGATGCGTTCGGCCACCACCAGCCCCATCAACCCGGCCGCGCTCTGCATGTCGGCAATCTTGCCCCGGCCAATGGTGAGATGGAGCCGCTGCCCGGCTTCCACGGCCTCGCCGAGGGCCCGCTGGAGGCGGGTGTACGCCGCGATGGAGCGCAACTCCCGGCCCGGGCGGGCGCGCAGGCTGACGCGAAACACAACGAGCAGGGCGAAGAACAAAAGGATCAGCGCCAATCCCAACCAGTGGGCCAAAGTCATGATTCACCTTCCATAAGCCGATGGACAAAACGGCGCCGCGCGTCTTCGTGGAGGAGCAGGTAGAGAAAAACATGAGCCGTGGGTGAAGGCCACGCCTCCCGCAGGGTTTCCAGGAAAGGCAATCCCAGGGCCCACACCGGGTCCCCGGCCTCCAGGGCGGCCCCGACCCAGGGGGCCAGCCCCCATCGGCGCAGCCGCTGCGCCCAGGTTGCCCAGTACGCTTCGTAGGCCTTCGCCTCGCCCTTCATCTTTTCAGTATAGCACGATTTTACCAATTGTGGCATAAGGAGCCTATGCGAAAGGGAACACGCATTTGTGAAGCAAATCGGGCGGCGCCTTGGCCGCCCGATACGCCGCCTTCTCGCTGTGCCCCCAAGCGCCTCACGGCACAAAACGGGTGCCCGTTTTGCCCTCCAGCGCCAGGGGGATGCGTTCTGGTGAAGTGATGAGCGCCTGCCCTTGAAAGACACGCTTCAAATACCAGAGGATGGCCTCCACCTTGGGCTTCATGCTGCCCGGCTTGAAGTGGCCTTCGGCCAGGTAACGCTCGGCCTCGGCCACGGTCACCCGATCCAGCCAGCGCTGATTGGGCTGGCCGAAGTTCAGGGCCACCTTTTCCACCGCCGTGGAGATGAGGAAGAGGTCCGCCTGCAGGGAGACGGCCAGCAGGGCCGAGGCGTAATCCTTGTCGATGACGGCCTCCACCCCTTCCAGTTCGCCCCGTTCGTTCTCCACCACCGGGATGCCACCGCCGCCCACGGCAATGACCACAAACCCCTGGCCCACTAAGGTGCGAATGGCCTCCAGTTCGATGATGCGTTTGGGGATGGGGGAGGGGACCACCCGCCGCCAGCCGCGGCCGGCGTCTTCCATCACATGCCAGCCTTCGGCCATGCGCTGCCTGGCTGTGGCCTCGTCCATGAAAGAGCCGATGGGCTTGGTGGGGTGCTGGAAAGCCGGGTCGTTGCGGTCCACCAGCACCTGGGTGACCACGGTGGCGGCCAGTTTGTCCATCCCACGGCGCTTGAATTCGTTAAAAAGCGCCTTTTGGAACATGTAGCCGATGGCGCCCTGGGTGTCGGCGCCGCAGGAGTCCAGCGGCACAGGGTGCAGCTCATGGGCGGCCAGTTCCGAGCGCCGCAGGATGAACCCCACCTGGGGGCCGTTGCCGTGGGTGATGACCACATCCCACCCGGCAGCGATCATCTCGGCGATGTGCCGCATGGTCTCCCGTGCGGCCTCGTACTGGTCGGGCACGGTCACCCGTTTTGGATCGCGAATCAGCGTGTTCCCGCCAACGGCAACCACAGCAAGAGGGGTCATGACGCCTCCAGGGAAGGGGATGGCTGCAACCAGGGCCTCTATTTTATCCCATGGTCAGCGCCATGACCGCTTTCTGCACATGGAGCCGGTTTTCGGCTTCGTCATAGACCACCGACTGCGGGCCGTCCAGCACCGCGCTGGTGACCTCGATGTCCCGGTCGGCGGGCAGGGGGTGCATGTAGATAGCGTCGGGCTTGGCTAGGGCCATCTTGGCGGCGTCGGTGATCCAGTGCTTGTACTGGTCCTGCAGCCGCTTGCCCTCTTCGGGGTCCGTGGTGGTCAGCAGCGGCCCCCAGGACTTGGCGTAGATCACATCGGCGTCCTTGAAGGCCTCCTCCATGCCGTTGGGGTCGCTGATGACCTCGAAGCCCACGCGGTACTTCCGGGCCTGGGCTTTGGCCTCCTCGACGATGTCGGGTATCAGGCCGAACTCCGGTGGGTGGGCCAACACCACATCCATGCCGAAGCGCGGCATTTGCAGGATGAGGGACTGGGGCACGGAGATGGGCTTGAGGTACGAGGCGGCATAGGCCCAGGAGACCACGATTTTCTTGCGACGCAGGTCGCGGCCCTTTTTCTCCATGATGGTCATCAGGTCGGCCAGGATTTGGAAGGGGTGGTAGATGTCGCACTGCATGTTGAGCACGGGCACCCGGCTGTAGCGGGCCACCTCGTTGATGTATTGGTTGCCGATGCCCCAATCCACATTGCGGATGGCAATGCCATCGAAGTAGCGCCCATAAATTTCGCCGATTTCCTTGGCCGTGTCGCCATGGTGGATCTGGGTAGTCTTGGCCTCGATGAAGGCGGCGTGCCCGCCCAGTTGAGCCATGCCGGCCTCAAAGGAACCGCGGGTGCGGGTGCTGGAGTAGAAGAAGAGCATGGCCAGCACCTTGTCGCGCAGGTAGGCGTGAGGTTCGCCCAGCGCGCGCTTGCGCTTGAGGTCCCACGCCACTTCGAGGACGGTTTCCACTTCCTCTTTGCTGAAGTCCAGGTCGCCGATCAGATCGCGACCGCGCAGGTGGGTAATCATCGTGCACCTCCCGAAAAAAAAGATCACCACCTTAGCGATCCGGAGAAACGCCAGGGGCAGGTTCCGTGTGAAGAGAGGGGACAAAAGCTGGGGTCCGGAACAGCCAGAGGGCGGTCCCTAGCATCAGGGCGAGCAACGCGCCAAAGGAGAGGCTCCAGAGCGCCTCGGGATAGCGGCCATACAACCATCCTGCCAGCAAAGGGGCGAGGAACAGGGGCAGCCCGTTGGCCGTCTCCATCAAGCCATAGGCCAGACCCATGTGGGCCTCGGAGACCAGGGGCCGGGCCAGGGCCGCCGAAAGGGAGCGAATCGTGCCCTGACCGCCCATCAAGAAGAAGGCCAGGGCATACCATACCATGCCTTGGCCCTGCCAGACCAGCAGGGCAAAAGAGGCCAGGGCCCCTTGCGCCAAAAGGTATCCCCACCGGGGGTCCAGCCCACCCACGAGCACATTGAGCACCACCAGGCCCAAGCGGCTCAGGGCGCCCAGGCGCCCCACCACGGGCAGGGCCACCTGGCGGTGTTCCACCAGAAAATTGGGGGCCAGGGGCTGGGGCAGATAAGCGGCGAAGACGGTGAGCATGGTCAACCCGATGAGCAGCACAAAGGCCCGGGGCGGACGGGCCCGACGCAACGCCGCCAGCGAATTGCTCTGCGGGTGCACCGGTTGGGGGCGCAGGAAAAGCACCGTGAGGGTGGAGATAAGGAACAACACGGCCGAAATCAGATACAACCCCCGCATGTGCAGCCAGGAGACCAGCAAACTGCCAAACACCGGTCCCAGGATGGCACCCAGGTTGAAGGTGGCCGAAAGCAGGGTCAGCGCCCGGCCCACGCTCAACGGCCCCCGGGCCGCGGTGATGTAACTGTTCATCGGCGCCATGACAAAGCCTGAGGCGTAGTAAAACACCACCCCCAGGGCGAAGACGGTGAGGGAAGGCGCGAGGGCCATCAACCAGGCGGCCAGCAAACCGGCCCCCCACGAAGCCCACATCAACTGCCGACGGCCCAAACCGTCGGCCAGCCAGCCCGCGGGGAGATGGCTCAGGGTGAGCATCAGGCCGCCCAGGCCGAGGATGCCGCCGATGGCTTCGGGCGAAGCGCCCCACTGGGCCAAATACAGCGGCTGGTAGTAGAAGAAGATGCCTTCGCCAATCCCCCAAATCAACAGAGCGCTGGCCAGCAGGCGCAGGTCACGGTTGAGGCGGAACAGGTCCTGAAGGAAATCGCGCAGGGCGTGCGCGACGAAACGGGCAGGGCTCAACGGCTCCCTCCTTGCTCTCCGGTAGTCTGGGTGACGCGACGGGCGAACTGCGCCGCCGCACGAAAGACAGTCTCTCGATCCGGCTCTACGGTGATGGGGTGGCCACTGTTGGCCACCCAAAGCAGGGCTTTGTCTTCGCTGCCCAGGGCGTCAAAGAGATGTTCCGCATTCTCCGGCGCCACGGCCTGATCGCCGCGGGAATGCACCACCAGCACCGGCACCCGCACTTCGGCCAACCGCTGCCGCAACAAGGCCAGCAAGTCCCGCACCTCGGCCACGCCGTGCAGAGGCAGCGCGGGATAAGCGATGTGCTCTGCCTGCGCTTCCAGGTCCCGGGCGTCGGAAGGTTCCTTGGCCATAGTGCGTATCACCCGGCTCAAAGGGCGCAAAAAAGGCAACAACGGGTGGGGCGGCAGACGATAAGGGGTGGACATGGCCACCACCCCGGCCACGGGGAAGAAGGTGGCCGAGAGCAGGGCCAGCGCCCCACCCAGGGACAACCCCATCACCACCACCGGGCCGTACCCTCCGCTGCGCAGCAGATGCCCCCCGTCCTCCACCACGGCCAGCCAGTCCGTCCAGCGCACGCGATACAGGTCCTCCATGCGGGTGGCATGCCCAGCCAGGCGCACGCCCAGCACGGTGAAGCCCTCGCGGTGCAAATGTTCGCCCAACCAGCGCATTTCCTTGGGTGTGCCGGTAAAGCCGTGGACCAACAGGCAGGCTGCCTTCCCGGCCGGGAAGAAAAACGGCTCGGCCCGGGGGATCAACACGGGCAGCGTCCTCATGGACTCTCTCCAAAGGCCATCGATTCATCCCCCATTATACGCCAGCCTGCTCCCCAACAGAGCAAAAACAGAAAAACGGGGGCACGCAAGGGCTGTTGGTCAAAGAGACGGTGTTTTGGGGCAGCATCACGCCAGGCCTGAGCAACCTCGAAGGCCGAGGGTAGCTTTGATGTTCAGAGCCCTGGCTCCGAGGCGAATGCCGACCAGGGAGCGGCCCATCAAAACGATGCCGGGCCTTTGACGCGGCTTGTAAAAAATAAAAAAAGGTGAGGGCAGGGAGAGCCGCCCTGAGCGACACCCCGTTTCACCGCGAAGGGGCATCATCGCAGGGCAGGGGCGGCTCGCCGGGACCGGATCGCGCCCCCTGGGGCTGGCCCCATGATCCCCACCCCGACCGCGGCGCGGAAACTTTTCAAAAACAATCCATAGAAAGGGCGATTTTCAGAATTCAATAATCAAATTAGTGGCCATTTTCATAAAACTCGCCCATTTCGAGCAAGTTTTCCCATCTTTCGCCCACACACACCCACGCCCTCTTTAGGGCCGCCTTGCAGACACACCCCGCCCTCTCCCCTATGGCATCAACTTGAATTTTCGCCAAACAAGACGTCACACAAGCAAAATTTCACAAAATCATTCGATTTCGCGTCGGTTTCCAGTTAACGCCATCGTAAAACGGTATTTTGTCAATTTTTCCCCTCTTCTTGCGGCGGGACGACCGCGGGAAGGGCTATGGTGAACCGTGCGCCCCGACCGGGGCCCTCACTCTCCGCCCAAATGCGTCCCCCGTGCAGGCGCACCAGATTGCGGGCAATGGACAACCCCAGACCCAATCCCCCATAACGGCGCGTCAGGTGACCCTCCACCTGGTGGAACTCCTCAAAGATGGCCTCCAACTCCTCGGGGGGAATGCCCACCCCGCTGTCCTCCACGCGGGCGAAAACCTCGCTTCCCTCCCGCCAGGCCAGCACACGCACCCGCCCCCCCTGGGGGGTGAAGCGCAGCGCGTTGTCCAGCAGATGGGCCAACGCCTGGTGGAGTTTCTCCGGGTCTCCTCGCACCCAGAGGCGCTCCTTCTGCGGCCAGCGCGTCTCCAGCCGCAGTTTTTTCTCTTGCATCGCCGCGCGCACGGCGTCCACGGCCTGGCGCAACACCTGCTGCAAGGGAAAGACTTCCTGGCAAAAAGCCGCCTTGCCCTGACGCACCTCGACGAAATGGCGCATCTCGTCCACGATGGCGCGCATCTTCATCGCCGCATCGACCACGGCGCGGGCAAATTCGGCCTGGTCTCCCCGGGCCTCTTGTTGCAGGATGGCCGCATACCCCAAAATGATCCCCAATGGGGTGCGCAATTCATGGGAAGCCAGGGCCAGCATCTCCTCCTGGACGCGCTTGGCCTGCGCCAAGGAGGCGTAGGCGCGGCGCATATCCTCCATCACGCGGGCGTTGTGGATGGCCACCCCGGCCTGGGCGGCCAGGATGCGTGCCAGGCGCACCTCCTCCGCGCCGAAAGCCCCCTGGGTTTTGTTCAGGGCCTCCAGCACGCCCACCTTCCGTCCGCGGGCCATCAAGGGGACCGCCAACAGGGTGCGCACCTGCATCCCCACCTGCCGGCCCACGCGGGAAAAGTGGCGCGGGTCGCGCTCGGCATGATGCACCACCAACGGCTCCCCTTTGCGGAAGACCTCACCGGCGATGCTGCGATCCAGCGGCACGGCCACCCGCTCCAGGGAGTGCGCCCCCGTGGCGGCCACGAAGAACAACTGCCGCTGGCGCTCGTCGTACAACAAAATCGAAGCCCCCTCGCATTCCAGCACCTCGGTCGCCACGCGTAACAGATAACGCAGCAGCGCCTGCGGGTCCGAAGCGCTGTTCAGCGCGATGCTCGCCTGGACAAGATAAGCCAGTTTGCGATGGATGCGAGAGGGCATACCCTCACCTTCAATGTTTCACGTGAAACATCCTCAGGAAGCCCGCCCGGCTCAGGAGAACGCACCGAGGAAGTTAACGCCGTACAGCATCAAGGTCACCAAAGCGTCCACTCCGGCGGACACCAGGAAAAGCAAGGCCCACGAAGTCAACTGCCGGCGGTGCAGCCAGGCCACCCCCACTCCCAGGCCCAGAAAAGGCACGATGACGGGAACTCCCAGTCGCAGGGCCGTGGCTACCTGTCCGGGCAGGTCAAACCAGGCAGAAAAAGGGGTATAGACGAACAGGCCGGGCAGGAAAAACGCCTTGGTCACCTGATACACGACAAAGGCCAAAAGAAAGATCGCCCGACCGCCCCAGGTGGTGAGGTCACCCACATGGAGCAGCGCGCCCAACGCCAACACCAAAGCGCCCGGCAAAAGCCAAAAGAGCGCCAGGGGGAACATCGCCGCACCGACCAAAGCCTCCATGGTTCCCTGCAGCAACCCTTCGCCCACATCCGCCCAGGTCGTGGCGCGCCAGGCGGCCCGCCAGCGCGGATCGGTGGAGGCCAGGTAGAGCCGATCGCCGGCCGCCCCTTCGCGCCAGAGCAACCACTGGCCCGTCGCTGTCGTCAAGAGTTGAGGCGCCTGAGAGAAGCCGGGCGTCCGCGCCGCCGCCTGATAACCCATGCCGTGGGGCGTCCAGTACACCACGGCAATCTGGGCCACGCGGTCCAGCCGTTGCAGGCGAAAAGCGCTCACCGCCAGCATCACCCGACCCTCATCCACCGGAGCCAGCCAGGGGTCGGCCACGAAGTCGCTGCCCCGGCCAGGCGGGGCCAGCGCCGCCCAACGCGACCAGCCCGCCGGGCCAGCGGTCAGCGGCACATACGCCGGATGCTCCGCCAAAGGCAGGGCCACCCGCTGGGGCCTCAAGGCACCAAGATCGCGCCAGGGGAAGGCGGCCAGCCACACGGATGAGGTGCCGGCCTGCAATCCGCTGGCAAAACGCTGCTCCCAGGCCACGAAAAGGCGCTCTCCAGACGCCACGGCCACCAGTTCGTCCACAAGACCACCGCCGGAGGTCAACCCTTCGGCCAGATTCACCGGCGAAGTCAGGGCGTCTTCGGGAGCGAGGAGGGCGTGGTTCAACGCGCCTTCAGGGGTCACCCAGAGCAGGGCCACTTCACCCGTAGGCAAGGGGGCCAACGCCCAGCGCGTCGCCTGCACCGCCAGGGAGTGCGGTCGGCCCTGGGGCCACCGGCGCCACCAAAGGTCTGGACCATCCTTGGTCGTCCAAAAAGCCACCAGATCGCCCTGCGCCGTCAGGGCGGCCCGATAGGTGCGCACCGCCTGACCGGGAGGACTGAGGGACGCCAGCGCGCCGCGCCATCCGTCAGGTCCCAGCCGGCCGACGAACAGCCGCGGCCCTTGGGCCGTGACGAGCACCAGGGTCACCAACGCCTCGTCCGCATTGGGCAAGGCGAAAGCCTGCGGGAGGATGGCCGCCCCTTGGGGAACCGTCACATCCTGGGGGTCCGGCAACCTGGATTGAAAGGCAGACGCTCCGGGGAGAGGTAAGCGCAAGTGGAGCAGGCGCCCACCTTGGGGGTATAACACTTGCAGGGTGCCCTGTTGTATCCAAGCCGTCACGCCTCCTGTGACCGAACGAGCCAACTCGACGCCCCGGCTGAAATCCGCATCAGGTGTCCGGGTATGCACCGGGGTGGCCGAACAGGCCACGGCCAGAAAAACAAGACATAACATGCCACACAAACGCAGGCGGCGCATAAGGCCTCAAAGGAGGTTAAGTTTCCCCTATTGTACCATCGCGGCATCCAGCCTCTAAGGTACAATGGGGGAGAACTTACCGCTCATTCAAAAGGAGGCTTTATGTTTGCCCAATGGCCCCTTTCCGCCGAGGAGTTGGTCTCCTGGCGTTGGTCCGACCTGGAGCCGCACTACCATGACCTGCAGCAGCGGGCCCTCACCGCCTCAACGGTGAAGGACTGGTTGGAGGACTGGTCCTGGCTGAGCGAAGCGGTGGACGAACTCTCCACCCGGCTCTATCTTGCCACCGCCCAGGACACGACCGACGAGGAGGCCAGGCAGCGCTTCCATCGCTTTCTGGAGGAGGACTTCCCACACATCGAGGCCGCCGAACAACGGCTCAAGGAAAAACTGCTGGCCAGCGGGCTGGAGCCTGAGGGCCTGGCCATCCCGCTGCGCCACATGCGCACCGACGCCGCGCTGTTCCGCGAGGAAAATTTGCCGTTGATGGCCGAGGGACACAAACTGAGCAACCGCTACGATGAAATCATCGGCGCCCAGACCGTGGTCTGGGACGGCGAAGAGTGCACCCTGGCACAAATGCGCCCCGTGCTGCAAGAGGCCGACCGCTCGCGCCGGGAGCAGGCCTGGCGCCTGATGGCCGAGCGGCAACTGGCCGACCGCGAGGCCCTCAATGCCCTCTGGCAGGAAATGTTTGATTTGCGACTGCGCATGGCCCGCAACGCTGGCTTTGCGGACTACCGCGCGTACCGCTGGCAACAATTGCACCGTTTCGACTACACGCCCGAAGACACCAAGGCCTTTCACCGGGCCATCGAAGAGGTGGTCGTCCCGGCCGCGGCCCGAGTGTACGAAAAGCGTCGCCGCCTGCTGGGGGTGGACCGCCTGCGGCCCTGGGATCTGGAAATGGACCCCTTCGGTGAGGCCCCGCTGCGCCCCTTCGCCACGGTGAAGGAGTTGCAGGCAGGCGCTGCAGCCATCTTCCACCGCGTTGATCCGGCGCTGGGGCGGTATTTCGACACCATGCGCGCCCAGGGGTTGCTGGACCTGGAAAACCGCAAGGGCAAGGCCCCTGGGGCCTTTTGTGCCGGGCTGGCCGTGAGCAAGCAGCCGTTCATCTTCATGAACGCTGTGGGCACCCATGACGATGTGCAAACGCTGCTCCACGAATCGGGCCACGCCTTCCATGTGTTCGAGGCGGCGAGTCTGCCCTATCATCCGCAACATGAAGCGCCCATGGAGTTCGCCGAGGTGGCCTCGATGGGCATGGAGTTGCTGGCCGCCCCCTACCTGGAAGAAAAGCACGGCGGCTTTTACAGCCCCCGGGACGCGGCCCGCGCCCTCCTGAGCCACCTGGAACGCACCCTGCGCTTCTGGCCCTACATGGCCGTGGTGGACGCCTTCCAGCATTGGGTCTACGAAAATCCCCAGGCGGCCCATGATCCCCAGGCCTGCGATCGCACTTGGAGCGCCCTCTGGCAGCGCTTCATGGTAGGGGTCGATTGGGAAGGCTGGGAAGAGGTGCTCGCCACGGGCTGGCACCGGAAACTACATATCTACTATGTGGAATACGGGCTGGCCCAACTGGGCGCGGTGCAGGTCTGGGCCAACGCGCTGCGAGACCAGGCGGGGGCCGTAGCCGCCTATCGCCGGGCGCTGGCGCTAGGGAACACCCTCCCACTCCCCCAACTTTACGCCACCGCCGGGGCGCGATTCGCCTTCGATGCCGACACGCTCCAACGGGCCGTCGCCCTCCTCCTGGAAAAGGTAGACGAACTAGAAGCCCGGGCATTGGCCTGACCCCCACGGGCACCTGCTTCAATCTGTCGGAACTGTAACAAAACCCGGACACCCTGAGGATGGATATCCGGGCTTTGGATTGGTTTCCCCTCTCTCAAGGGCAACCCGCCAGGAAGGGGAACACCGTACACCAGAGGTAGTTCGCATCGATGTACCAAAGCACCCCTGCGATGAAACACACCGCGAGCAGGGCCACCACCAGGCAGCCGATGAGCAGCCAGTTGCGCTTTTTGGGAGGCGCCTCCGCTGCAGCGGCGGGCGGCACCTGACCCACCACCCGGAGATCCGGCCGCGGCGGGGGAGCGCCGGAGCGCACCGTGGCCGGACGAACCGTCGCCGCCGGCTCCACGGCCACCGTCGCTTCGGCATCGAACACCACCGGCTCGTACACCATCACCGTCTTCGGCCCCAGCCGGATTTCATCGCCGGGCTGTAACCGTCGCGGCGCGGTGAGCCGCACGCCGTTGACGAAAGTGCCGTTGGTGGAGCCCAGATCCTCCAACAGATACCCTCCGCCCTGACGGATAAACCGTGCGTGTTGCCGTGAGAGTTCCGGTTCCTCCACCACCAGGTCGCATCGTTGAGAGCGCCCGATGAGCACCACATCCTGATTCAACTCGAACACCCGCCCAGCCGCGACCCCGGCCTTGACCGCCAAGCGAAATTGTGGCGCGTTCGGTAACCCGCTCATGGTTTCCTCCAAAATTATTCAAACCTGCTGGGTTTAGTGTACAAAAATCCTGCGTCAAAGTCAACTTGCCGAAAGCCCTACTCTGGGCTACAATCGAAACACCATGTCGTGGAATCTACTCGGACACCAATGGGCCACGGAACTTCTTCAGGGGCACATCCGCCAGCAGCGGGTGCGCCACGCCTATCTATTCACCGGACCCCAAGGCGTCGGTCGGCGCACGCTGGCCCTGCGCTTCGCCCAGGCCCTCAACTGCCCGAAACCTACCTCCCCCGGCGTGCCCTGTGGCACCTGCCGGGTATGCCGCCAAATCGAGAAGCAGCAGCATCCCGATCTCTTCGTGGTGCAGGCCGAAGACGAAGGGGGCGTGCTGAAAGTCGAGCAAATTCGCCAACTCCAGCGCCACCTCAACCTCACGCCCTATGAAGGGGCCTACCGCGTGGGCCTGCTGCTGCACTTCGAGAAGGCGCACCCCAGCGCGGCCAACGCCTTGCTTAAGATGCTGGAAGAGCCGCCGCCCCATGTGGTGCTGCTGCTCACCGCCCACAGCGCCGAAGAACTGCTGCCCACCATCACCTCCCGCTGCGAGGTACTCCGCCTGCGCCCCATGCCCCCGTCCGCTCTGGCCCAGGCCCTGAACGAGGGCTTCGCCGTCCCGCCCGAACGCGCGGCCTTCCTGGCCCACCTCTCCCATGGCCGACCAGGGATGGCCCTCCGCTGGCACCAAAACCCCGCTTTGCTCGACGAGCGCCAGGAACACCTGCAGGCCCTTGCTCACCTCTTGCAGACCGACCTGCTGGCCCGTTTTGCTTTTGCCGAGCAGTGGGCCAAAAAGGGCAGCGAAAACCGTCCCAAAATCCGCGCCCTGCTGCACACCTGGCTGGACTTCTGGCGCGATGTGCTCCTCCAGACGGCCAACCCCTCCCTGCCGGCCGCCCATCAGGATTACCTCCCCTTGATCCAGGCCCTGCGGCAGCATATGACCCTGGCCCAAACCCACGCTTTGGTGAGCCAACTGCTGCAAAGTCTGGAAGACCTGGACGCCTATGTCAATCCTCGGCTGATTCTGGAAGCCCTAATGCTTGACCTGCCCCGCCTGCCTGCCTCAAACCCGTAGGGGAATATGCTATACTTCCAACAAGAAACGGCCATCGCTTGACGGGGTTCGTCCCACCGGAGAAACGGTTGGGCACAGCGGCCCCCCTGGCCGGGCCCTTGCCCGCTATAGGACAGCCTCTGCTTGCGAGGGCACGATGCACTCATCCACCCCGGTTGCACCGGGCAACCGGAAAAATCCAGGCATGGCGCTCTCAACCGACCCCTCCCCCACCCAACCGCTCGCCAACGGCTCCGTTGCGCAAGAACACGGAATGCCGGAACTGACGCTTTACCAGGCGTTGACGGGCATTGTGGAACAGAACCCCTTCTTTGCGCAGGCGGTCGAGCACCTGGCGCGCCTGATCCCGTTTAACGCCCTGGTGCTGCAAATGCTGGGCGAGGAGGGAGAACCCTTGATGGGCTACCAGTGGCGCGAAGGAGCAGGGGAGCGACTACTTTTTGCCCAGCAACACCACCTCCTGACCTGTGTCTTCACCCAGAAGGCGCTGCAACAAAAAGCCCCCGTGGTGCTCCTCGACACCCGGGAGCATGCCCAATGGGACGCCTGGGTCGAGGCCCTGCCCTCCCTGCAAGGGCTGCGCTCGGCGCTGGTGTTCCCCATCCTCAGTCGCCAGGGGCTTGTCGGCGTTGGCGTGCTGGCCCGCCGCCCCCCTCACAGCCTTGGACAGGAGGAAACCGAACTGGTGAAGGCGGTGGGGAGCGTCCTGGGCAACCTGTTCTTAGCCGTGCGCACCGCTTTTGCCTACCGGCAGCAGGCCAAACTAAGCCTGGAACTGGCCCAAAGCATCGAGTTGCTGGCTCAGACCCTCGACCCCGAGGAAGTGGTCACCCGCATCCTGGCCCGGGTGCAGGCCAGTTTGCATGTCGAGGCGGCCTTGCTCTATCTGTACGAAAAAGAGAGCCAGACCTGGGTGCTCCGCGATGCCGTGGGCAAAGTGCTTCGCTCGGCCCGCGGCCAACGCTACTCGCCGCCGGCGTCGCTGCTGGAGCGCCTGTTCCAGCAGAAGGAAACCCTCTGGAGCCCCAACCTGGCCGTCCAGGCTCAAAACCTGCTCAAAGTGCTGCCCATCGCCGGTTTTACCCCACGGACGGGCTACGCCGTGCCCATCCACAGCGAAGGGCAACCGTTGGGGGTCATTCTGGTGATCAACCCGGCCCAAGGCGGGGGGCTGCCCTTCGTAGCCAACTTCCTGAACGCCCTGGCCTCCGTGGCCGGGGTGAGCCTCACCCACGCCCGCCTGTTTGCCGAACTGGAACAGGCCCACGAAGAATACCGCACCCTCTTCAACGATACGCTGGATTGGATTATCATTACCAACCTTCAGGGAAACATCGTGGAAGCCAACCAGACCTGCAAAGAAATGCTGGGGCTCCGCTGGGAGACCATCCGCGCTGGCAGCAAATCCATCACCCAAATCCACCAACCGGACCCCCAGGTGGTTCCCCAGGACTTCAAAGAGATTCCGGCCTCCCCTCCTCTGCGATACGAGTCCCAGGTGACCCTCCCCAACGGCCAAACCATCCCCGTGGAAGTGTATGTGCGCCGGGTGACCGTCAGCGGCCAGCCGCGGCTGCAATGGATTCTACGCGACACCTCCGAAGCCAAACAATTGGAGACCTTGCGCGAGGACCTGCTGTCCATGGTGTACCACGACCTGCGCTCGCCCTTGGCCAATATCCTTTCCGGCGTGGATGTGCTGGAATCCATCCACGGGCGCGACGGCACCTCGGCCACGGTGCTGGAGATCATCCACCGGTCGGCCGAACGCATCCAACGGCTCACCTCCACCATGCTGGATATCCGCCGCTTGGAAACCGGCCAACCCCTGGCCAAACCCCGCCCCACCCCCCCGCAACAACTCATTCAGGAGGCGGTGGACGCCGTGCTCCCCCTGATTCAATCGAAAGGGCACATAATAGAGATGCAATTGCCCGAGGAACCGCTGCCGTTGGTCATGGCCGACGCCGAGATGATTCGGCGGGTGCTTATCAACCTGCTGGAAAACGCCTGCAAGTACACCCCCAACGGCGAGCACATCTGGATAGGGGCGCAGCAGGAAACCGAGGGCTGGGTACGCTTCTGGGTGCGCGACACCGGCCCCGGGATCCCGCCGGAAGAGCAGGACACCCTCTTCGAGAAGTACACCCGGGCGAGCACTTCCAAAGGCGCCGAAGGGCTGGGCCTGGGCCTGGCCTACTGCCGCCTGGCCGTGGAGGCCCATCACGGTCAAATCGGTGTGTACAGCCGCCCCAACGAAGGGGCGACCTTTTACTTCACCCTGCCGATTGCTCCCATACCCGATGAGGAAGAGGAGCAGTCGCCCCAAGCAGGAGGATAGCCGCATGCAAGAAATCGCACCTGGCGTGCTCATCGGCACCGAGTACATCGGCGCCACCGTAGGCGTGGTGCTCATGCAGCGAGGAACGGTGTATATCGATGCGCCCCCCTGCCCGGACCAGAGTCGCGCCTGGCGCAACACCGTGCGCAGCATGGGCAACAGCACCCAACGGGCGCTGGTCTATCTGGATCATCATCCCGACCGGGCCTTGGGGGGGCGGCTGATGGACTGCCCCATCCTGGCGCACGAAAAGACGGCCTACATCTTCCGCTCGCGCTCCGCCATCTTCCGTGCCCACCCCCCCCGGCATGGCGAGGCCTGGGAGACCTGCCCCACCATCAGCAATGTGCGCTGGAGCCAGATTCACCTCAGTTTTGGCAACGAACTGCACATCCACTGGCAAGAGAAAGAACCGCTCATCCTGCAACACATGCCCGGCCCGGCGCCGGGGGCCTTGTGGGCCATCCTGCCCGAAACGCGGGTGGCCTTCGTCGGCGACGCCGTCACCCTGCGCGAACCGCCGTTTCTGGCCATGGCCGAGTTGGAACCCTGGCTGAAGACCCTGGACCACCTGCTCTCGGACGAGTTTAAAGACTTTCTGATCGTCGCCGGTCGTGGGGGACTGGCCCCGCTCAGCGAAATTCGCCACATGCGCCACTTCCTGGCCCGGACCCACGACCTGCTCCAGGACCTGACCACGCGTAAGGCGCCCGTGGAGGCCACTAAAGACCTGGTGCCCGAACTGCTGGCCCTCTGGGAATTTGATCCGGCTTACGACACGCTCTACCAGCAACGCCTGGCCCACGGCCTGCAAGCCTGCTACCGTTCTTCCTACCTCAAAGTTAAATCCTGACCGGGGAGGCCCCATGCCCGTCACCACCACCGTGCCCGGCTATGTACCCCTGTTCGCCCTCACCCGAGGCGAAACCCTGGAAAGCGTGCATTTCGGTGCCGTCGCCATAGTGGACGCCCAAGGCCGCCTGCTGGCCTCGGTTGGCGATCCCTGGGCCGTGACCTACCTGCGCTCTACCGCTAAGCCCTTCCAGGCCCTGCCTTTTGTGGAAGATGGCGGGCCGGATCGCTTTGGCCTTACCGACGAAGAAATCGCCCTGCTGTGCGCCTCGCATTCCGGCACCGACCGCCATGTGGCGGTGGTGCAGCGCATCCAGCAAAAGGCCGGCGTGAAGGAGCCGCAATTGCTCTGTGGCTCCCACCCGCCCTATGACGCGGCCACGGCCGAGGCCCTCAAAGCCCGCGGAGAGCAGCCCACCCCCAATCGCCACAACTGTTCGGGCAAACATACCGGCATGCTGGCGCAGGCGGTGCTGCACGGCTGGCCCACCGCCGATTACATCGACCGGGAACACCCGGTTCAGCAACGCATCCTGCGCACCTTTGCCGAGATGTGCGGCCTGCCTCCCGAGGCCGTGCAGGTGGGCGTGGATGGCTGCTCCGCTCCCAACTTCGCCACGCCCCTTTACCATGTGGCCTACGGCTACGCACGGCTGATGGACCCGCGCGACCTGCCGCCGCAACGCGCCGCGGCCGCCCGTGCCATCGTGCAAGCCATGACCCGGCACCCGTTCATGGTCGGCGGCCCGGGGCGTTTCGACACCCTGCTCATGGAAGCCACGCAGGGGCGCGTGCTGGCCAAGGGAGGCGCCGAAGGGTACCAGGGGATCGGCCTACCTCCCGGCGCACTGGGGCCAGGGACGCCCGGCGTGGGCATCGCCTTCAAGATCGCCGATGGTGACGGACGCAAAAACCGCGCCCGCCCCGCCGTAGCCTTAGAGATCCTGCGCCAACTGGGCGTGTTGACCGAGATTCCCGCGGCCCTGCGCCCCTTTGGCCCCGAAGTCACGGTGACCAACTGGCGCGGCCTGACAGTGGGCAAGGGCTTCCCCACCTTTTCCCTGAAACCCGCCTGAGCGCCATGGATCCGTGGTCCCCGCAAAGCCTCCGCCCCAAAGCCCTAGAGGTACACCGTCGCCTGCTGGCGCATTTCGGTGAGCCTCACTGGCGTCATCCTCTGCCGCCCCTGGACGAACTGATCTCCACCATCCTCTCGCAGAACACCAACGACACCAACCGCGACCGCGCCTTTGCCGCGCTCAAAGCGCGCTTCCCCACCTGGGAAGCCGTGCGCGACGCCCCCGTTGAGGAGGTCATCGAGGCCGTTCGCCCGGCCGGGCTGGCCAACCAGAAAGGCCCCCGCATTCAGGAAGTGTTGCGCCAGATCACCGCCGAGCGTGGCACCCTTTCCCTAGACTTCCTGGCCGAGTGGCCCACGGAGAAAGCGCGGGCCTGGCTCACCCGCTTCAAGGGCGTCGGCCCGAAAACGGCGGCCATCGTGTTGCTTTTCTCATTGGGTAAGCCGGCCTTTCCGGTAGACACCCACATCTACCGCGTCACCGAGCGCTTAGGGCTGCGCCCTCCAAAGATGAACGCCGAGCAGGCCCATGCCTTTTTGGAGCAGGTTTTCCCGCCCGGAACCTACTACGCCGCCCATCTGAACCTCATTCGCCTGGGACGCGAGATTTGCACCGCCCGGCGTCCCCATTGCGCACGCTGCCCCCTACAGGACCTCTGTCCTTCCGCTGTCTCCCAGGAGACCAGCCGTGAACAAACGTAGCCTTCTTTTCGCCCGCACCCTGGTGGGTCTGAGCGTTGCGGTAGGATTAGGCAGCGTGGCCGAAAACCTCTACCTCATTCTCTTTTCCGTGCTGGCCCTGGCGGGCCTGATGGTGGTCTCGGGCCTGGTGCTGGGCTACACCGCCCTGACCCGCGGGATGGGCCGAAACCCCTCCTGAACCATGAGGCAACCCCTATGGATGCATCGTACCCCCTGTTTCAAGTGCTGACCTGGGAAGGCATTCCCTGGGCCCAGGTGGACGAAACGGCCCAGATTTTGCTGGCCGCCCCCCAGGATTGTGTCACCCTCACTTTGCACACCTTGCCCCTGGCCTCCCAGGGCGAATGGCCGCCCGCCTTCCCCGCCCAAGGCGGCCCGGCGGAGGTCACCCTGCAGGACGGCAGTCTCTGGCTGGTGTGGGCGCTGGAAGACGGTTCGTTTCTCGTGGTGCCTAAAGCCTACTGGTCGCGGCGGCTGGAAGAAGAACGGGGCCGCGTGCCCAGGTTCATTTCGGTGGTCACCCACGAGTTGCGCCTGCCCCTGACCTCCATCAAGGGCTACACCGACCTGCTCCTCAAGGGCCTGGGCGGGGAAGTCTCCCCTCAACAGGCCCAATTCCTGGAAGTCATTCGCAACAGTGTCCAGCGGATGGTCACCCTGCTCGACCGCCTTTCGGACATGGGCAAACTGGAGTCCGGCCGTCTGCTGGTGAAGCGCATGCCGCTGTCGGTCAAAGAAGCCCTCGAACCTGTGGTGCTGAAATATCGCCCACTGTGCGAAGCCAAGGGACAAACCTTCCGCTGGCAGGTGCCTGAGGGCCTCCCCCCGGCCCAGGGCGACCCCCACCGGCTGCCGCAGGTCGTCGAAGCGCTGGTGGACAACGCCCACCGGTACACGCCCCAGGGAGGGCACATCACCCTGGGGGTACGCGCCGAAGGCCCGGAGATCCGGATTTGGGTAACGGACACGGGGATCGGCATTCGCCCTGAGGATCAGGCCCGCCTCTTCGAACCCTTCTTCCGCTCCGAAGAGGAAGCGGTGCGCGACCAGCGCGGTTGGGGGCTCTCGCTACATGTGGCCGGCTTGTTGGTTGAGCGCATGGGCGGGCGCATTGAAGTGGAAACGGCTCCCGGCCAGGGCAGCACCTTCACCGTGCATCTCCCCCGCGCCCAGGAGCAACTTGACGAAAAACCTTGACGCCCCCTCTGGGGCATGATACCCTTGTGGGGCATCGTTGACACCAGTCAACGCAAAGTAAGGGCAAGCCGAACCCTCTCAGTGGGTGGCAAGCGTCGCCCGTTGAGAGGGTTCGGTCCCTTAAAAACCCAAGTTCACTTTTTTAGAAGGAGTAAGTTGAGCATGTCTGAGCGTTATGTAGGTACCGTCAAATGGTTCAATGCCACCAAGGGCTTCGGCTTCATCGGCCGCGAGGATGGCGAGGATGTTTTCGTTCACTTTTCGGCCATTCAGATGGACGGCTACCGCAGCCTGGAAGAGGGCCAGCGGGTCGAGTTCTCCATCGAACAGGGTCCCAAGGGCTTGCAGGCCGCCAATGTGGTGGTGATCGGGTAGCCCTCTGGGCCACGACGAACCCCCAAAGCCAAAAGCCGCTCCTCACGGAGCGGCTTTTTTCCTACCCCTCTCTTGACGCCCTTGATACAATAGAAACCAACCCATCCTCCAAGGAGAGAAAAAGATGCACTATCGAAGGTTAGGTC
>DUEP01000053.1 GCA_011176535.1 Anaerolineae bacterium
CGACCCGCCGCAGCCGCCTGGCCTGCGCCTCACCCCCTTGCGCCGCCGCGACGCCCAGGTGCAGCAGGCCTGGCTGCGGCAGGCCTATCCCGGCGAGATCGCCTGGTTCTATCCCTTGGACTTGCCGCGCGACCTGGCGCCCACGCCGCTGGGGCTGCTGCGCCGCTGGTTGGGCCAGCGCCCGGTGCGTCAGGTGGCCGTGCGTGGGGCGGACGGCGAGACGTTGCGCCTGAGCCTGGCCCGCCTGCGCACCCGCAGCGCCTACGACGCCCTGTACCTGGCGGCCCCTCAGCTGCCCGCCACGGAGGCCCTGGCTCTGGCCGGGTGGGCCCTCTGCCAGCGCGCTTCGCAGCCCGTGTTGTTGGAGGTTCCCTTCGCCGAGGACGACGACCGCTGCTACCCAGCGGCGGGTTTTGCCCTGCACCGGGACCTGCTCTGGATGCGCTGGGACGGTGCCCTCTCCTGATCGCGGCGCCTTCCCCGGGCGTCCGGCTCAGGGCCCGGATGCAGGGAACGCGCCACGTTCATGGAGAGGACGATGGAGCAGGCTATAGGGTTGGCGATGCCTGGATTGGGGATGTGGGCCTATCGCGCCGCGGAACGCCGGGCGCGTGAGAAAGGCACCCTGGAGGCGTATTGAGCATGGACTGGCCCCTGACCGTGGACCATCCCTGGGACCTGTCGCCTGATCAGGCCGAGGCGCTGCAGCGCCGCCTGGCCGCCCGCGTGCGTAGCGAACCGCTGGCGTGGACGCAGGTGCGCTTCGTGGCCGGATTGGATGCGGCTTATCCTCAGGGGAAGATTCGCGCTGCTGTGGCTGTGCTGTCTTTCCCCAAAATGGACCTCGTGGATGTAGCCGTGGCCGAGGTGGACAACCCCGCTCCCTATATGCCGGGGCTGCTCTCCTTTCGAGAGGCGCCGGCGCTGTTGCGGGCTTTGGCAAGGCTGCGCGTGCGCCCCAATGTGTTGTTGGTGGACGGCCACGGTTGGGCGCATCCGCGGCGGTTGGGCATCGCCAGCCACATCGGGGTGCTGTTGGACTGGCCCACCGTAGGCGTGGCGAAGGCGGTGCTGGTGGGCCGCCCGGCGGGGCCGCTGGCTGATGAGGTCGGTGCCACGGTGCCGCTGTTGCATCAGGGCGAGGTCGTGGCTATGGGCGTGCGCACCCGCCAGGGGGTGAAGCCGGTGTGGGTCAGCGTGGGCCACCGGGTGGATTTGTCCTCGGCAGTGGCCCTGGTGTTGCGCTGCGGGCGGGGGTATCGCCTGCCCGAACCCTTGCGTTGGGCTCACCGCGTGGCAGGTGGACAGCCGCCGCCGCAGCCTCCAGCCGCCCGGCGTTTGTTGTGACCGGGATGGGGTAAAATAAACCCACCATGACGGCGTTACGCGATTGGTTCGAGGCCAACCGGCTGGCCCTGCTGTTCTTTTACGGCCAGGTGTTCTTTACCATGGGCGTGGCCGTGGCCGTGCAATCCCGGCGGCATTCCCGGTTGGCCCTGGCCCGAGGGCTACCTTGGCTGGCAGTGTTCGGCTTCTTTCACGCCTTCTACCTGTGGGGAGAGCCGCTGGTCTATCTGTTTCAGGTGGCCGGGACCCATGAGGGTACCGAACTGATCATGGTGTTGAAAACCCTGCAGGTGCTGTTTTTGGGGGGCTCCTTTGGCGCGTTGTTGCAGTTTGGCCTGATTCTGATGCGTCCTTTGCCGGAGCGCTGGGCTTGGCTGGACCTGACCGGCATGGCCCTTTTTTCTACCTGGTTGATCATGTTCTATTTGGGCCTTTCTCTGGGAATCGATTTGAGCACTTGGCAACAATGGCTGAATGTATTGGCGCGTTATGGGCTGGGGTTGCCCGGAGCTCTGGTGGCGGCTTGGGGCTTGCGCATTCAGGCCAAGCGGCATCTGGTTACCTTGGAGTTGGACTTTATTTACAGCAAACTGCGCTATGCGGGCATCGCCTTGCTCTTGTTTGCTGTGTTGATTGTGGCTTTGGCGCCGCCGTTGCCCGTGTTTCCGGCCAATTGGATCAATGCCCAGATCTTCAGCCGGGGGCTTTATCTGCCGGCAGAGGTTGCTCTGGTGGTGGTGAGTGTGGCGTTTGCCATGCTGACCATTCGGGTGTTGGAGGTCTTCAACATCGAGACGCAGCGCCTGTTGGATCAGATGGAGCAGGCGCAAATCGTGGCCATCGAGCGGGAGCGTATCGCCCGCGAGTTGCACGATGGGGCGCTCCAGCATGTTTACGCTGCCGGGTTGCTGGCCCGATCGTTGTGTCGCTGCGTCGAGAACCCTAACTCTGTGCGCCAGATAGAGCGGCTCTGGGAAGCCCTGGACAAAGCCATCCAGGAATTGCGGCGGTTTTTGAGCACGCTTCACGCCCCTTCCCGTGAGGGGAACACGGATGTGCATCGGGTGTTGGCTTCGCTGGCAGAAGACGCGGCGCGCATCTCGGGCACGGATATTGCTTACCATGGCGAGCCGGTGCAGGTTTCACCGGAAAAGGCGGCGCATCTGGTTTCCTTCGCGCGGGAGGCCCTTTCCAACGCCATTCGGCATGCCCGCACGCCTTTTATCCAGGTGCGTTTGCAAAAGCAAGATGACCGCCTTGTGTTGATTGTCGAGGACCAGGGCGTGGGCTTGCCCCCGCACGTCAAACGAGGCTACGGCCTGCGCAATATGGAAGACCGGGCCCGTTTGCTGGGCGGCACCGTGCGCTTTGAATCCCAGCCGGGGAAAGGCACACGGGTGGTGCTGTCGGTTCCTTTGAGCGAACTTCAGCCTGCGTCGGGGAAGGAAGATGAAGCCTAAAATTCGGCTCCTGATTGTGGACGACCACGAAGTGGTGCGCCTGGGCCTGCGCATGCTTTTGGAGGCGGAGGAGGACATGGTAGTCGTCGGCGAGGCGGCCGACGGCGAAGAAGCCTTGCGCCTGGCCTCTCAGTTGCGCCCTGATGTGGTGGTGATGGATATTCGCCTGCCTGGGCGGAGCGGTTTAGAGGCCTGTCAAGCCATTCGGCAGCGCCATCCGAAGACGCGGGTCATCATGTTGACTTCGTACCTCAGCGAGGAACTGGTGACCCAGGCCATCCGCGCCGGAGCCTCGGGATATGTGCTCAAGAACATTGACAGCATGGAACTGGTCCAGGCCATCCGCTCAGCCTATGCCGGCAGGACGGTGCTCGACCCCAGCGCGGCGGATTATATTGTCTCCCACCTGCGCCAGATGGAACACCGGGAGGACACTTCTCCCTTTGACCCCTTGTCGCAACGCGAGTTGCAGGTGATGGCGTTGGTGGCCCGGGGCAAAAGCAATCGCGAAATCGGTCGCTTGTTGCACCTCAGTGAGGGTACCGTGCGTAATTATGTCAGTTCTGTGATGGAGAAACTGGGCCTGCGCAATCGCATCGAGGTGGCAACTTTCGCTCTGGAGCACCGACTGTTTGACTATTTCCCTTTATTGGCGGATTTGGACAAGGAGGCGCGCTAAAGGGCGGCTCAGGGGAAATAGTGGCTCAACGCGCCAAGCAGAGTGGCCACAAAAAAGCCCGCTTCAGCCAGGGCCAGGCCAAGCAGCAGGTTGTGTTTCTGGTGCGCTGGGGTCTTGCCCCAAAAGGCCCCCCGGCGCACCTGGAGCGTGATCTCTGTCAGCAGGATGGCCCCTAGAACCCCGCTGCCGATTTTCCACATCCACAGGCTGCTGGTGAGCGGCCGGTCAAGGCACCAGAGGCAAAGCCCCCCGGAAATCACGGTGGCCCAGGCCAGGACGGTCCAGAGTTCCAGCCGTTGCTGAAAGGCGCTGCGCAGGTGGGGCCTGACCACCAGGGCGTCCAGCGTTTCTTCCCAGCACGCCACCAGCCCATGCCCGACCAGGACCAGGGTGGGCAGGCCGAAAAGAAAGCCATGGATTAGGCTAAGCCAGTGTAGCTTCATTGAACATCCCGGCCTTGGGCGATGGAACCAGCACGCTACTTCATTGTACAAAAATTCGCTTTTGCCTTTCCAGGGACATTTGACA
>DUEP01000054.1 GCA_011176535.1 Anaerolineae bacterium
GCCATCCGTTGGTCCGCCTGGCCGCCTTCACGCTCGGCGCGTTTGCCGTGTTGGCGCTGGCCGCGTTCACACTGCCCGGGGCTACCGTCACCCTCTCCCCTGAACCGGACTGGCAAGAGGTCACCCTCACCGTCCGCGCTTCGCCCGATGACCGGGAAGTGCACCTGGACGGGCGGGTTCCTGCCCGCTGGGTAGAGGTCACGGTGGACGGAACGGACGAGATGGTCCCCCATGGCCGGGCTCAAGTGCCTTATCGAGCGGCGACGGCGGTGTTGCGCTTCGTCAACCTCACCACCAAAGAGGTGCAGGTTCCCGCGGGGACGATGGTCTTCAGTCGGGCCTCCCTGGAGATTCGCTTTGCCGTCATCCGGGGAGGCGTCGTCCCACCGTCGGGCACCCTCACCCTTACGGCGCAAGCCCTCCAGCCGGGCGCCCAAGGCAACCGCCCCGCTGACGACCTGCAGGGGCTGGAAGCGCCTCTGGCCTTCCAACTCCGCGTCACCAATCCTTACCCCGCCACCGGCGGGCAGGATGTCACCGTCCCCGCGCCTACGGAAGCCGACCAGGCCATCCTGCGTCGCCGGCTGGAAATCCAACTGGCTCAGCAGGCCCTGCAGCGCCTGCAGGAGGAAAGCAGCGCTGGAGTGCTCCTCGCCCCTTCTTTTCACCGGGCAGCCACGCTGGAAGAGGCCTTTTCCGCCGAGGTGGGAGAACCGGCTCAGGTGCTGCGCCTCTCCCTGCGGCAGGTGTACGGCGTGCTGGTGGTGGAGCAGGACACACTGAAGGCCCTGGCCCGGCAGGTGTTGGACGCCCGCCTGCAAGGTGACCTCTGGCCGCTCAACGATACCCTGGAGGTGCAGCCCCTCTCGCAGCCCCGGCAGGTGGCCCCGGAGAAGCCTGTCTTTCGCTGGCGCCTTCGGGTCCGCAGGATGGTGCTCCCCCGCGTCGATGGCGAGGCCCTGGCCCGCGACCTTAGCGGCCGGCCGCCTGGTGTAGCCGCTGCGCGCCTCGCGGCCCGATTTGCCCAGACGCATCCCCCGCAAATCACCCTGTTTCCTTCCTGGTGGCCCCGATTGCCCTGGCTGGCCTTTCGCATCCAGATCGCCGTTCAGCGGCCAACGCCTTCCTCGCCCAACCCTTGACCTTCCCTTCCCCCCACCGTGCCCCCTTTTCATGTATAATACCCCTACCATGCGTGTTCTGGCCGTCGATCCCGGTGAACGTTTCATCGGGATCGCTTTGTCCGATCCCACAGGCACCATTGCAAATCCGCTGACCATCCTGCGGCACCGCTCCAAAACGCGTGACGCCGAGGCCATCCTTCAATTGGCCCAGAAGCACGCGGTCGGGTGCATCGTGGTGGGCCAGGCCACCGATGCCCAGGGCCGCCCGACCACGCTGCAGGCCCGTCGCGCGGCCAATCTGGCCGCCGCCCTGCGGGCCCGCACCACCATCCCTGTCGTGCTTTGGGACGAAACCGGGAGCACCCAGGCGGTGCGCGAAGCCTGGTCCGCCATGGGGGTGGCGCGCCGCCGTAAGCGACGCCCCGATGCCCTGGCGGCGACCGTGATCCTGCAATCCTATCTGGACAGCCATCCATCGCCATGCGCCGAATCCTGATTTCGCTCCCTTTGCTCGCCATGGTCGCCGTGATGCTCGGCGGCCTGTTGTATCCTTTAGCCCAGGCCCAGCGGCTCTTTGGCCCTCCTGATGCCTCTCTGGGATGGTTTCAGCGATGGCGATTGAGCCTCAACCTGGTTCTGCGCGCTGAGACGCTTCAACGGCCGGTGGTCTTCCCCCAAAGGGAGGCCACCGTTTACATTCCTCCCGGCGCCTCGGCCAACGAAATCGCCGGGACGCTGTGGGAACAGGGGCTGCTGGCCGACCCGGCGGCCTTCCTGGCGTATCTCATCTACACCGGAGCCGATCGACGCCTGCAACAGGGCACCTACCGCTTGCAGGGGCCGCTTTCCGCCGCTCAGGTGGCGGCCCAGTTGCAAAATCCCGCGGCCCGATTGATCACCGTGCAGACCCTCCCCGGCTGGCGCAGGGAAGAGGTGGCCGCCTTGCTGGAGACGGGGGGACTGTTTTCCGCGGGCGATTTTCTGACGGCCACGGCCCACGCCTCCGATTATCCTTTGCCTTTCCCCGCGCCTCCCGATGCCACGCTGGAGGGGTTTCTTTTTCCGGGCACCTACACCCTGGCCCCCGACGACATCCCTTCGGATCTGGTTCGGGCCATGGTGGCCCGCCTGGCTCAGGTGGTCACCCCGGCGCTGCAACAGGGCTTTGCGGCTCAGGGGTTGACCCCCTATCAGGCCCTTATCCTGGCCTCCATTGTGCAACGCGAGGCTATGGTGGAAGACGAAATGCCCCTCATCGCCTCGGTTTACCTCAATCGCCTGCATCGGGGGATGCGCCTGGAAGCCGACCCCACGGTGCAATACGCTTTGGGACGATCAGGGCAGTGGTGGAAAAGCCCCCTGGCGACCTCTGACCTGCAAGTGGATTCCCCCTACAACACCTATCGCCACCCCGGCCTGCCCCCCGCCCCCATCGCCAACCCGGGGGAGGCCGCCCTGCGCGCCGTGGCCTTTCCGGCTTCTACTCCGTATCTCTTCTTTCGTGCCGCCTGTGACGGCAGTGGTCGCCATGTGTTTTCCGAGACCTTTGATGAGCATGTTCGCCAGCAGTGTCCGTAATCGCCATGGGAAAAACCCATGGCGACATTTTTCGTGATGCGAGGGAATGCCGCGATGACATCTCAGAGCACAAACCCTGTTTCCTCCCTCAAACTACCTCACTTGCGGATCGTGCCTGTGGAACGGGTGATTCCCCATGAACACCACGATCCCCAGAGGGCCGAACCACTGATGCGCCGCATCCAGGCCAGCGGGGTGTTCCGCGATCCGCCGCTGGTCATGCCCCTGCAGGACGAAACAGGTCGCTTTATGATCCTGGATGGCACCAACCGGGTCACGGCCATTCGTCGGATGGGTCTTCCCCATATTCTCGTTCAGGTGGTGCCTCCTGACGATCCTCATGTTTCGTTGAAGACCTGGAACCATTTGCTTTGGGGGTTGAGCTCTCAGGCCCTCCTGGCAGCCATCCGGCCAAAGGTCGCGCGTCCTCTAAAGCCGGTGGCCTTCGAGGAAGGCTACCAGGCGCTGCATGACCGGGAAGTGCTGCTGCTGATTTCCCTGCCCGATGGGCAGGCCTTTGCTCTCGCGCCGCGACCTTCCAGCGTGGCGGAGGCCCTGGCCGTCCTCAACCGGGTCGTCGAAGCCTATCTCTACCGTGCGTCGCTGGATCGCACCGTGGTGGCCCGAGCGGTCGAAGTGCGCCATTTGCATCCGGACCTCGCAGGGATTGTCGTCTTCCCGCCTTTTTCCATCCCCCAGGTGTTGGATGCCGTGGCCCAAGGCCATCGCTTCCCGGCGGGCATCACACGTTTCACCGTGGCTCCCCGCGCTCTCCGGCTCCACTACCCTTTGGAGCGTCTGGCAGCCGCCGGGGGGCTGGAGGACAAAAACCGCGAATTACAACAATGGCTCCAGGAGCGCCTGGCGCGGAAAGCCGTGCGCTACTACGCCGAGCCCACGGTGCTTTTTGATGAGTGACCCCCATCGAGGGAACCAAACCGTCCGTTCCATTGACCATTTCCCCCTTTCCCGCTATCATAAAGCCTGACGCCATCTTGTTTGGGAGAGTGAACCATGCGTTTGCCCGACGAGAAACCCGTCCTTGGCATCATCGGCGGCTCCGGGCTCTACCAGATGGAGGGCCTGGAAGACATCCGCGAATTTGATCTCGACACCCCCTTTGGAAAGCCTTCCTCCCCCATTGTGGTGGGCTGCCTGGAGGGGAAACCCGTGGCATTTCTTGCCCGCCATGGGCGGGGGCACTTCATCTCCCCCAGTGAAATCAACTACCGCGCCAACATCTACGCGTTGAAGATGATCGGGGTGGAGCGGGTGGTCAGCGTGAGCGCCTGCGGTTCCCTGCGGGAGGACTACGCCCCCGGGCACATCGTCATCCCGGATCAACTCTTCGATTTCACCAAAGGACGCAAGCGCTCCTTCTTCGAAGACGGTTTCGTGGCCCATGTGAGCGTGGCCGATCCGTTCTGCCCTGACCTTTCGGAGCAGGTCTATCAGGCAGCACAGGCCACCGGGGCCACCGTGCACAAAGGCGGCACGTTCATTACTATCGAGGGGCCGCGTTTTTCCACCCGTGCCGAGTCCAACGTCTACCGCCAGTGGGGCATGTCCATTATCGGCATGACCACCTCCCCCGAGGCCTTTCTCGCCCGAGAGGCCGAACTGCACTACGCCGTGATGGCCCATGTGACCGACTATGATGTGTGGCATATCAGCGAAGAGCCCGTCACCGTGGAGATGGTCATCCGCACGCTCAACGCCAATGTCAGCCATGCCCAGGAAGCCATCCGTCACCTGGTGCGTAACCTCCAGTCCGAGGCCACCTGCACCTGCGCCAGCGCCCTTTCCACGGCGTTCATCACCCGCCCGGAAATGATCCCCCCCGAAACCAAACGCCGCCTCCGCCTGCTGGTGGAGAAGTATCTCCCCGAGTAAGTCGAGTTCTGCTTGTCCTTTCAGGGGCGTCGGACCGTGGGTGCGCCGACGCCCCTCTTTGCCGCCACCTTCCAGAAGACGAGGCCGCCCGTGACCTTCAACTTCGCCTTGCTACGTCGCTTGCTCTTCGCCAGCCTGTTTCGCGCCCGCCGCACCCCGGCACGGCTTTGCCCCCAGCGGGTACTGTTCCTCCTCTTCCAGGTGGGTCTGTTCTTCCCCTTGATGGAAGCCTCCCACCGACTGGCCTGGCTGCTGGACGACCTGCTCTTCCCGGGCTACCGCCGCCAGCCGGTGCGCGAACCGGTGTTCATCGTCGCCCCCCACCGCTCAGGGACCACCCTCTTGCTCAGCACTCTGGCCCGCGATCCCCAGTTCGCGCCCATGGATTTGTGGGAAAGTTTCTTCGCCCCTTCGGTGACGCAGCGGAAGATCATCTGGAGCGTGTTGCGCCTGGACCGGTTTCTGGGCAGCCCCCTGCGCCGCCTGGTCGCCTCCCTGGAGCGCGCCTGGGGGAACCTGCCCCAAAACCGCGATTATTTTCGCGTCCATCGGTTGAGTTTTCTCCACCCCGAAGAGGACGCCCAACTGCTCATCCATCAGGCGGCGGGCTATGATCTGCTGGCGTTCTTCCCTTTCCCCGATTTGCTGTGGGACTACGCCGACTACTCCCGCTGCGTGCCGCCTCCCCGTCGACAAAGGGAGATGGCCTTCTACCGCGCCATGCTCCAACGTCACCTTTACGCCCACGGCGGGGGAACCTATCTCAGCAAACCGCCGACTTTTTCCTCGGCCATCCCCGATTTGGTGCGCCTTTTCCCCGACGCCCGGTTCATCCACCTGGTGCGCCACCCGGTCCATGTGGTGCCGTCGTCCGTGGCCTTGTGGCGCGGCCACTGGCGAATGAACGGCTGCCCCGGCGACCTGCGTTCCCTGGCCCGCGCCGTTCTGGAACACAACCGCATCTGGTATCTCCGGCTGTACGAAGACCTGGCCCCTTTGCCGCCGGAACGGATGATCCGCGTGGCCTACACCGAACTCCAAGCCGACCTTCAGGCCACTGTGGAGCGCATCTACTGGCAACTGGGCCTGCCGCTGAGCGAAGATTTCCACAAGTTCTTGACCCAACGCACGCCTGAGGTGCGGGCGTTTCGCAGCCGCCACCGTTACCCCTGGCAAGAAATGGGGCTAACCCCAGAGGAGGTGGCCCAGGCCTTCGAGGAGATCACCTCGCTCTACGGATTGCCTTATTTACCCGATGACCCGGAACCCTGAACTGCCCCCTGCCCCTCAAAGAGGCTGTCCATCCCTCGAAAGGGCAGCGTCTCAGCCCGGCAGCGCCCCCTGGGGATGGCTCGCCGCCGTCATGGCGGCCTATGCCGCGGCCCTTACGCTGGCCCCCCGACTGGGGGGCGACGAAGTGCTCTGGCTGCATTGGCCGTTTGCCTTTGGGTGGTCCCTGTTGGCCTGGCTGACCGACCTTCGCCTGCGTCGCCAGGGTGTTCAAACCGCACCCTTTTGGCCGCCGGCCGCAGCGCTGGTCGGCCTTGGCCTGCTCGCCCTTTACCGACTGCATCCCTTTCTGGGCCTGCGCCAGACCCTTTGGGCCCTGGTTGGTCTGGCCCTCTTCCACCTGCTCCTCCGCCCCGCATCGCTGCTGTCCTCCCTGCGCCGCCGTCGCGGTTTCTGGATGGGCTTTAGCCTGCTCCTGACGGCCCTTACCCTGGCCATCGGGCATTCGCCCACGGTCGCCGGACCGCGCCTGTGGTTGGGGTGCTGTGGCGTGTACTTCCAGCCCTCGGAGACCCTGAAACTGGCCCTGCTGGTTTATCTGGCCGGGCAGTTCGCCGATGAGGGTTCCTTTGCCAACGTAGGGGCCAAACCGGGGAGGAAGCCTTGGGCGGCGTTTCTCGGTCCCCTCCTTGCCGTGACCTTGCCGCTGGCCCAGGGCGATTTGGGCACGGCGTTGGTCCTGGTGATGCTGGGCGTCAGCCTGCTCTACCTCGCCAGGGGATGGCCGTGGTTGCCGGGAGCGGCCCTGGTCGGTCTGGTGGCTGCCGGTGTGGCGGGCGCCCTCTTCCTGCCCCTGGTACGGCTGCGCGTCCTCGCCTGGTTACATCCCTGGGCCGATCCCCTGGGCTATGGCTACCAGCCCATCCAAGCCGCGCTGGCCCTGGCCCGGGGCGGCCTGCTGGGCCGCGGCCCCGGCCTGGGTACACCGTACCGCGTGCCTTTGGCGCACTCCGACTTCATTTTTATCGCCCTGGTGGAGGAACTGGGCTTGCTGGGAGGCACCGCCTTGCTCCTGCTGCTGGTCTCTTTGTGGCTGAACGCTTTGCAGGTCGCCGCACAGCGTCAGGATCTCTTTGGCCGCCTGCTGGCCGCCGGGCTGGGCGTCCATTACGGCGGGCAAAGCCTGATCATTCTGGGGGGCAATCTAAGGCTGCTGCCTGTCACCGGTTTGCCCTTGCCCTTCCTGGCTTATGGCGGCAGCGCCCTGGTGGTTTCCTTTGTTGGGCTGGCGTTGCTGCTGCGCCTGGCCCCGGAAGCCCAGCCCGGCGCCTGGCAAGCCTGGCCGCGCTCTTTGCGCCGCCTGGCACAAGGGCTGGGCCTGGGGTTTCTGGTCGTGGCCGTGGCGCTGATCCTGGCCGTTGGCTGACCGTAAAAAAGCCCGGCAGGAAGAGGCCTTCCATCCGGGCTTCTGCGGGCGAAAACATTCTTCGTTCAAAATTCCCGATCCACGATGTAGGCGCCCAAAGACCACAACGCCTCGCGCTCCTGTCCCTGGGGGAAGGCGCTCAAAATCCTCCAGGCTTCGCGCACGAACTGCCGGGCTTCCTCGGCCGCCTGGGCGATGGCTTCGCTCTGCCGCACCTGCTCGATCAGTTCGTCCAACACGGGGTCGGGGAGTGCCTTCCCCTCGCGCAGGAGGACCACCCCTTCGGCCTCGGGATGCCGCTCTGCGTAGTTGAGCACCGGCAGGGTGACGATCCCGTTGCGTAAATCGCTGCCAATGGGCTTGCCCATTTGGGCCGGGGAGCCGGTGAAATCTAAAATGTCGTCCACGATTTGGAAGGCCATGCCCAGAGCATACCCTAACCGGCGCATGGCCTCTACCTGTTCTTCCGGCGCCTGGCTCAACACGGCGGCTCCGGCCGTGGCCAACTCGAACAAGGAAGCCGTCTTGGCGTAAATGCGGCGGTAGTAACGCTCCCGATCGGTGTGGTGGATGCCGTCGAATAACTGGGAGATCTCGCCGCTGACGATGACGGCCAGCGTGTCGGCGAACATACGCATCACCTGCACCGAGTTGGTGGCTGCGGCCAGAGTGGCCGAGCGGGCGAAGATGAAATCCCCGGTGAGCACCGTGGCCGCCGGTGACCATTGGGCGTTGAGGGTGGGCATCCCCCGTCGCATCAACGCCCCATCAATGAGGTCATCGTGCACCAAAGTGGCCGTGTGCAACATCTCCACCGCGGCGGCAAAAGTCGACAAAGGTTGGGTCTCGCCTTTCAGCATTCCCCCCACCAAAAGGACCAACGCCGGGCGTACCCGTTTTCCACCGGCAGCCACCAGGTGGGCCAGGGCCGCACGCAGATCGGGATGGTGGCCTTCGGCCTGTTCGACCATCAAACGCTCCACCGCGCGCAATTGCTCACGGATGGGCTCGGGAAAAATCGCTGTGCTCAAACTTTGTCTCTCCAGGCAAAAAGGATGCAGGCGTTCTGTGTGGTCCGCCAGGCCACTTCTTCCAGCGAACGCCCGTGGACTTGGGCAATGGTTTGGGCGACCAGATGCACATACGCTGGCTCGTTACGCCGGCCCCGGTAGGGATGGGGGGCTAAAAAGGGGGCGTCGGTTTCCAGGAGCAGGCGTTCCAAAGGCAGGGAAGCCAGCACGCGGCGCCGTTCAGGGGCGTTTTTGAAGGTCACCGGACCACCGATGCCCAGGAAAAAGCCCAAATCCAACGCCCGCCGGGCATCACGCTCATCGCCCGAAAAGGCGTGCCACACGCCGGGTCGTTCGGCCAGCGGACGGTTCTGGTGGCGCAGTTCGGTCACCCATTCGCGCAACAGGGCCAGCAGGTCCTCAGTGGCTTCGCGATTGTGCAAGGAAACCGGTAACCCCAGTTGGGCGGCCAGGTCCAGTTGTTCCCGCAGTACCTGCCGTTGCCTGGGCCGTGGGGTGCGGTCGCGGTAGTAGTCCAGGCCGATCTCTCCGATGACCACCACTTTGGGATCGCCCGCCAGACGGCGCAGTTCTTGCTTGCTGGCTTCGCCCTGCCAGGAGCGGGCCGCGTCGTTGGGGTGCACCCCAACCCCTGCGTACACCGCTTCGTGCTGGCGGGCCAGCGCCACCGCCGCCTGAGACGAGGGACCGTCCACCCCCAGAGTGACCATACGCCATACCCCTTCGGCCCGCGCCCGGCGAAGGACCTCTTCGCGGTCGGCGGCAAAGCGCTCGAAATCCAGATGGCAATGGGTATCGACAAGACGCAGCACTACCGCAGCCCCGCGATGCGCAACCCGTCGTCCAGGATGGCCTGAACCCGCTCCGACTCGGTGGTTTCGCAGTACACCCGCAACAGCGGCTCGGTGCCCGAGAAGCGGATAAGCAACCATCCGCCGTCTTCCAGCAGGAACTGGTAGCCATCCAGGTCGCGGAAGCCAGTCACTTTCAAGCCGCCAATAGTGTCGGGCCGCGTCTGCCGGATGCGCTCCTTAATGGGCTTGCGTTCCCCGGTGAAAGGCATATCGATGCGGTCATAGTACGAGGGCCCGACCTCGCGGAAGAGCAGGTCCACCAACTCGGCCGGCTTGCGGCCCAGTTTCACCATCATATCCAGCAGATACAGCCCGGCGAGGATACCGTCCCGTTCAGGGACATGCCCGCGGAAGGCGTAACCGCCCGATTCCTCGCCGCCGATGAGGGCGTCCACTTCCAGCATCTTGGGCGCCACATACTTGAAGCCCACGCCGGTTTCGTACACCGGCACGCCGTAACGTTCGCCCAGTTTGTTCAGCAGGGTGGTGGTGGAAAGGGTTTTGACAATGGGGCCCCGCTCACCGCGAACCTCGAGCAGGTAGTAAGCCAGAAGGGCGTACACCCGCAGTTGGTTGACGAAACGCCCGTGTTCGTCGCCCAGCCCGACGCGGTCCGCATCGCCGTCGGTGATGATGAGCACATCGGCGCCCTGCTTGACGGTCTCGGCCAGCCCCACATCGATGTTCGGTGGAATGGGTTCGGGGCGTTTCATCTCGGGGAAGATGGGGTTGCGCACATTGTGGATTTCCTCTACGGTGGTCTTCCCACCAGACAGTAAGCGGGGGAACCATCCGGCGCCGTTGCCCCACATGGGGTCCACCAACACACGCAGCCCGGCCTGCTTGATCGGCTCCAGGTCGATCAACTCGTGCAGGTGGGCGATATAGTCGGGCGCCGGGTCAAAACGCACCACCCGCCCCTGGGCCTCTGCCTCGGCCAGAGGCATGCGCTGCACTTCGTCGACCGTTTTCGGAATCAGCGCCTCGATTTCCCGCAGCCCTTCTGGCGCAATGGCCCCGCCATGTTCGTCACGCACTTTGAAGCCGTTGTCTCCAGGGGGGTTGTGCGAGGCGGTGATGTTCACCGCTCCCGCCGCGCCTTTGGCGACGACCGAATAGGAAATCACTGGCGTAGGCGTGGCTTCCTGGGTCAGGTACACCCGCAGGCCGTTGGCCGCCAGCACCTCGGCCACCGCCGCGCCGAAGTTCTCCGAATGGAAACGTTTGTCGTAGCCGACGAGGATCCATTCGTCCCGCTTTCCCTGAGCCAGCAAATACCGGGCAAAGCCCTGGGCCGCGCGGCGCACATTGGCAAAAGTGTAATCTTCTGCAATGGTGCCTCGCCAACCGTCGGTGCCGAAGTGAATGCGATTGGTCATGTGCTCCTCCTTAAATTGCCGTGCCGCGTCAATTATAACACCGCGTCGGCTTGCCTTTTGCCGCTACTTTCTCTATACTTATAACATCACACTCTGCTTCCTCGCTCGCCGAAACAGAGATCCCAAACTCGGAGGAGGAACCATGCCCCCATACAACTATCAACTGTTGCTCAAGCACATCCTGGAATCGGGCGTGCAGTGGGCGCCTGAGCAAAAAATTTACTACCGCGACATCTGGGAATACACTTACGCGGAAATGTACCAGCGGGTGCTCAAACTGGCCGGGGCGTTGCAAAGCATTGGCGTGAAGATGGGCACCCGGGTGGGGATCATCGAATGGGACAGTCACCGCTACCTGGAGATGTACTTCGCCGTGCCAGGCATCGGGGCCATCATGCACACCATCAACCCCCGACTGGCCCCGGCCGATGTGGCCTACACCATTCTGCACGCTGAGGACGAGGTGCTCATCTTCCATGAGGATTTCCTCCCGCTGGTGGAAAAACTGCGCCCCAACCTCTCCACCGTGCGCAAATACATCCTCATCACCGACAAACCGGAGCCGCCGGACACCCCGCTGGCCGATGTGGATTACGAGACCTTCCTCAACAGCGCCACCCCCCTGAGCGAGTTACCCGAATTCGACGAAAACACCCAGGCCACGCTGGCTTACACCACTGGCACCACGGGGAAGCCCAAAGGGGTGTACTTCTCCCACCGGCAAATGGTGTTGCACACGCTGGCCGAGGGCGTGGCCGTGGGCACCATGGCCGACTTCGGCGGCGTCACCAAACAGGATGTCTACATGCCGCTGACCCCGCTGTTCCATGTCCACGGTTGGGGTGTGCCTTATACCCTAACGCTGATGGGAGCTAAGCAGGTCTACCCGGGCCGCTACGAGCCGCAGATGCTGGTCAAACTCATCCTGACCCACAAGGTCACCTTCAGCCACTGCGTGCCCACCATTCTGCAAATGGTGGTGGATGCGCCGGGGATCGACAAGATCAACTTCAACGGCTGGAAGGTGATCATCGGCGGCGCCCGGTTGACCAAAGGCCTCGCCCAGCGGGCCCGCCAACTGGGCATCAATGTGTATGCCGGATACGGCATGTCCGAAACCGCGCCTCTGCTCACCCTGGCCATGCTCCGCCCCACGATGACCGGCCTCAGCGATGAGGAGCAACTGGACTACCTGATCAAGACCGGCGTGCCTGTCCCCCTGGTCAAATTGCGCGTGGTCAACGCCAACGGCCAGGAGGTAGCCCATGACGGGAAGGAGCAGGGCGAAATCCAGGTGCGCACGCCCTGGCTTACGCCCGGCTATCTCAACGACCCGGAACGCAGCGCAGCGCTTTGGGAGGGCGGCTGGTTGCACACCGGCGATGTGGCCGTGATCGACCCCCAGGGCTACATTCAGATCGTTGACCGGCTCAAGGATGTCATCAAGAGCGGCGGCGAATGGATTTCCTCGTTGGAACTGGAGAACCTGCTCAGCCTGCATCCCAAAGTCTCCGAAGCCGCGGTCATTGGGATTCCCGACGAGAAGTGGGGCGAGCGTCCCCTGGCCATCATTGTGCCTCGTGATGAAGCCCCCACTCCCGAAGAACTTCAGGCTCACCTGGCTCGGTACGCTGAGGAAGGCGCTATCACCAAGTGGGCTATCCCCGAACACTACCGGTTCGTGGAGTCCCTTCCCAAGACCAGTGTGGGCAAAATTGACAAGAAAGCCCTGCGTGCCCAGTTCGGGGTCACCCAGTAACCCCTCAGAAGCGTTCGCCAGCCTCTCCCGGCCCTTCTGGGGGAGGCTTTTTCTGTTGGGGCGCGGGAGAAAACAGCCCCAATTTGGCGCTGCGGCCCAGGACTGGAAACGGATAGGGTATAATAAACCTGGCAGGTTTTTCACCCTTCGAACCACAGGATGTGAGCAGCCCATGAACAACAAAGTCAATACACCCCCGCTCCCGACGAGCAGGCCAACTTCTCTCTGGGTCAAAGTGGGCCTGGGGATCGGCGCCTTGCTCGTGGTGGCCTTATTCGTAGGAGTGACCTTCTATCTCTTGCAGCCGGAAACCCCCACGGCCCGGATCCGGGATGTGTTTCTCATCTTCCTCGCCCTGGAAGTCTTTTTGATCGGCCTGGCGCTTTTCGTTCTGGTGGTTCAACTGGCCATCTTGATCAACCTCATTCAGAACGAAGTGAAGCCCATCCTGCGTTCCACGCAGGAAACGGTGGACACTGTGCGGGGCACCACGGAGTTTTTGAGTCAACACCTGGTTCAACCGGTGATCAAACTCAACGAATATCTCGCCGTCTTCCAACATCTTGGCGGCCTGGTCCGTCCGTTTGGAAAACCCTCGAAAAAAGGAGAGTGAGCCATGTCCGAGCGCAATGATTTCGGTGCCTTCCTGGCTGGATTCATCGTCGGTGGGGTTGTAGGGGTCCTGACCGCGTTGCTTATGGCGCCCCAATCGGGTGAAGAAACCCGCGAATACCTGCGCAAGAAGAGCATCGAACTGAAAGAGCGCACCGAGATTACCGCCGAAGAGGCACGGAAGAAAGCCGAAGAAGCCCTGATCGAGGCCCGTCGCAAGGCCGAAGAACTGGCCAAACAGGCGCAGGAACAGGCCATTGAACTGCAACGCCGGGGTGCCGAAGTGGTCGAGGAGCAAAAGAAGAAGGCCACCCAGGTGGTAGAGGAGGCCGCCAAACGCGTGGGGCGGAAGGGCACGGCTTCCGAACCCGAGGCCACCACCCACGAAGAGCACCGCTGGGAGGACGAAGGCGGCGCGTCCCACCCCACCCACGCCTCCTGAACCAGCCCGCTTTTGGAGGCCAAAAGGGCCGCGTCCGGTAAGACGCGGCCCTTGATGGTTGCTGGAAAGGCGGCTTGCTTCACCGCTCGTTTTGCATCAATTGCGCCTGCACATCCCCCAAAGCCTCCACCAACTCACCGGCCAGTACCGGGGCCGTATAGCCCCATTGCCGGGCGGCCTCCAGGCCCGCCTGGGCGTGCAGCCAGGCTCCGGCCAGGGCGGCCTCATAAGCGGCAAGCCCCTGGGCGCGCAACCCGGCGATGGTGCCCGCCAGCACATCGCCCGTACCGGCCCGCGCCAGGGCTGATGAGGCCACCGGCACCACGGCGGTTCGCCCGTCGGGGGCGGCGATGACGGTCCCGGCCCCCTTGAGCACCACCACATGCCCCCATTCCCAGGCAAAGTGCTCGGCCACGCCCAGGCGGTCGCTTTGAATCTCCTGCCGGCTGAGGCCGGTGAGCACACTCATCTCCCCGGGGTGCGGCGTCAACACCGCCGGGGCAGGCAGCAACCGGAACCATTCCGGCACCCGCGCCAGCAGTTTCAACCCATCGGCGTCCACCACCAGAGGCGGCCAGGGCAAAGGCTCCCGGTGGGGTTCCTCTGAGGTCTGGAGGAACCCGATCCCGGCTCCTTTCTTCGCGGGGTGCCCAAGAAACCGCTCCACAAAGGCCGCCGTCGGATCTTCCAGGCCAAACCCTGGCCCGACCACCATGGCCCTGGACCGCCCCAGATTCTCGCGCAGCACATCCACGGCGGCGTCGGAAATCACCCCCAACTCATGGGGGAGCAACACCCAGGTGGCCTCGGGGAAATGTCCGGCCAGGGCCGTATGCAGGGGCGCGGGCACCGCCAGCGTGACCAGTCCTGCTCCCACGCGATAAGCCGCCCTGCCCGCCAGCAAGGCCGCGCCAGTGAAGTTCATCGAACCGGCCACCACCATCACCGTGCCAAAGGTGCCCTTGTGGGCATCGGCGGGGCGTGGCGGCAGCAAAGCCCGCACCCGGTCTGCGTCCACCACCTCGCGATGCACGGCTTGCCATTCGGGCAAGTCGGGCGGCGTGCCGATGGAAACGCAATGCAACTGCCCAAGGAACGCCAGCGCGGGCAGTTGCACCATGCCCATTTTGGCCGCAGCCATGGTTACCGTGTGCTCGGCGGGGATGGCCTGCTCGGCCACGGCGCCTGTATCGCAATCCACGCCCGAGGGTACATCTACGGCCACCACATGGGGTTGATGGCGTTCCACCAGGGCACGGGCCCGGGCCAGGAACGAGGCAACCGGCTCCCGCAGCGGGAGCCGTACACCGGTCCCCAGCACGCCGTCCAGCAGCACCCTGTGGTCGGCGATGGCTTCGGCTAACTGCTGTCCCTCTTCGTCCTCGGCGCGGTCGAGCACCTTTCCGCCTGCCTTCCGTACCCGATCGACCAGCGGGTCGCCTGACCGCGGCTTGACCAGGTAAGCCGTCACCCGCCAGCCGTGTTCGGCCAGCCAGGACAGGGCGACCAGGGTATCTCCCCCGTTGTTTCCCGCACCCACCAGGCCCAACGCGCTTCTCTCCAGCAGGTCACCATAGAGGTTGGCGACGAGGCGGGCCAGGCCGGTACCCGCGGCCTCCATCATATCCTCGTAAGTCCACCCTCGAGCGTCTGAGGCCTGCTCGATGGCACGCATTTCGGCCACAGTGACCAGTTTCATAGCACCCTCCGCGCGAAGCATGAAGTTCTGCTCTCATTATACCCCGCAGGCAGGAGACATTAATCTTCCCTTAAGGTGTTAACGGTTTTCTTACCATCCCGCGTTAAAATCGAATCCGATTGTGCGTCAGCGCACGTCCATCCACATCCTCTCAAGGAGGTGGCTCATGCGTACTCGTTGGTCGCTGTGGATCGCGTTGATGCTCCTTACGGCTCTGGCGTTGCCTGCCACCGCGGCATGGGCCCAAGGGGAGAACCCGCCCACCACCGTTGGCGCGACGCCGCAGATCATTGGTTACGCCAAGTATCCGGTGATCATCGTAGGGGCCAATGAAAGCGCCACTTTTGAACTGGCGTTGCAATCCACCACCGCCCGTACGGTAAGCCTGGAAGTGCAGGGACTGCCGGAGGGTTGGGAAGCCGAGTTCCGCGGTGGGATTCGCACCATCCGCGCCGTCTACCTTCCCGCCGACGAGGAAGTGTCCGTCAACCTCCGCGTCACCTCGGCCAAGGATGCCAAAGCGGGGGACTATGCCTTCCAGGCCGTGGTCAAAGACAATCAGGGGACTCAGGTGACCATCCCCCTCACCCTGACCATCAAAGCCCGCAAAGCCCCCAAGTTGACCCTTCAGGTGGACCTTCCCACGCTCAAAGGGTCGTCCAACACCACTTTTCGCTATGGGCTGACGGTGAAAAACGAATCAGCCACCGACGCGTCGATCAACTTGCAGGCCGATGCGCCTTTGGGCTTCATCGTGAGTTTCAAGTATCTGGCCAAGGAGATCACGGCCATTCCCGTGGAAGCGGGCAGCAGCAAGCGCATTGATGTTGAAGTGCGTCCTCTCGGTCAACTGCCCGCGGGCGAATACCCCATCACCGTCACGGCTACCGGGAACAATCTGACCGCCTCGACGCAAGTGTTGGCCGTGATTACCGGACAGCCGCGCCTCAACCTCTCCCTGCCTGACGGGCGTCTCTCGGGCCGTGCTCAGGCGGGCAAGGAAACCAAATTCGAGTTTGTGCTGGAGAACAACGGCTCCGCGGCCGCCCACAACATCAAGTTGAGCGCCTCAGCCCCCGGAGAATGGAAGGTCTCCTTTGACCCCCAACAGATCGACCAACTGGAGGCCGGGCAAAAGACGAAAGTCACGGTGAGCATTCATCCCTCAGCCCAGGCGGTGGCTGGGGACTACATGGTCACCTTGCGCATCAACAGCGAAGGCACGGGAACCAGCACCACCGACTTCCGTGTCACGGTGACCACTTCCACCCTTTGGGGGTTGGTCGGCCTGGCCATCATCGCGGTGGCTGTGTTGGTGGTCAGCCTGGCGGTCGCTCGCTTCGGCCGCCGATAGAATCCCACTTCAGGGCCTCCGCCTCCTTCTTGGGAGGGGGGGAGGCCCTGCCCGGCACTCCGTGTGCGTCGGGGCCGACCGTCTCCTCCTCCCGCCATCCCCGCCACAAAGGAGGGGCCTATGTCGGATATTGTCATCGAAACCAAAGGGTTGACCAAGCGTTATGACGGCTTCACCGCCGTGCGCAACCTGGACCTGGAAATCCATGCCGGGGAAGTGTACGGCATCTTGGGCCCCAACGGGTCGGGGAAGACCACCACCATCCTTATGCTCCTGGGCCTGACGGACCCCACCGAGGGCACGGTGCGGGTGTTGGGGCTGGACCCCACCCGCTATCCCTTGCAAATCAAGGCCCGGGTAGGCTATATCCCTGACCGGGTGGGCTTTTACGATGACCTGAGCGCGTGGGACAACCTGTTTTACACCGCCAAACTCAACGGGTTGCCCCGCGCCGAGGCGCGCAAGCGCATCGAACAGGCTTTGGAGAGGGTTGGTCTGGCCGAGGTGGCCCTCCAGCCGGTGCACACATATTCCCTGGGCATGCGTCAACGTCTGGCGGTGGCCGATGTCCTCATCAAGGATCCGGATATCATCATCATGGACGAGCCCACCCAGGGATTAGACCCCGAATCGGCCCGCGAGTTCCTGGGCTACATTCAGGAACTCAAAGAGGATGGCATCACCATCCTGCTCTCCTCCCACCTGTTGCATCAGGTGCAACAGGTCTGTGACCGGGTGGGGCTGTTCTATCGGGGTCGCAAAGGGCTGGAAGGCACGGTGCCCGAACTGGCGCGGCGCATTCTGGGCTCGGCCTATCACATTCACCTCACCCTGGCCAACGAGGCCGCACGGGTGCGCCCGGCGCTGGAGCGGTTGCAGGGCGTGCAGGAGGTGCAACAGGTGGACGAGCATGCCCTGGTGGTGAAAACTGTGGAAGACATTCGGCCCAAGGTCGCTCAGGCCGTGATCGAGAACGGAGGCCGCTTGCTTCGCCTCGACCTAGACCTGCCCAGCCTGGACGACATCTACACCCGCTACTTCGAGGAGGTGCGCCATGAAAAAGGAGAAGGCTAAGCCCCAGGTGACCTATGTGCGCAAGCGCCTCCCTAGCACTCCGGTACCCCGTGAGCGCGAAGGCTCCCCCTGGACCGGCCTGTGGGCCGTGGTCACCAAGGAGATGGCCGACCACCTCACCAGCGTGCGCATGCACATTCTGGAGGTGCTCATCGCGCTGACGGCCATCGGCACGGTGTATGCGGCGGTGTCTTCGGGCAATGTGCGGGCCAGCGGTAACGAATTTCTCTTCCTCAAACTGTTCACCACGGCCAAGAAGCCCTTGCCTTCATTTGTGGACTTTTTGGGCTTTCTGGTGCCGCTTATTGCCATCGCCCTGGCCTTCGACGCCGTGAATGGGGAGTTCAGCCGGCACACTCTGCCGCGGGTGCTCTCCCAGCCCATCTATCGGGATGCCCTGCTCATGGGGAAGTTCCTGGCCGGGTTGTTCACCCAGGCGCTTATCTACAGCGTCATTTGGCTTCTGGTGTTTGGTCTGGGCATCGTCACCTTAGGGATTCCGCCCACCGGTGAAGAAGTAGGCCGCGCCCTTTGGCTGCTGCTGGGGACGGTCTTCTACGGCGGTATCTGGATGGCCTTAGCGCTGCTTTTCTCGGTGGTCTTTCGCTCTCCGGCCACGGCAGCCCTGGCCTCCATCGCCACCTGGCTGTTCTTCACCGTGTTTTGGGATGTGATCGCCGCCGGGCTGAGTCAGGTGCTGGCCCCCGTCCGGTACGGCACCCTGGAGGAAATCGTTCGCCAGACCAACACCCTGCTGGCCTTGAGTCGCATGGCCCCAGGGGTGCTTTTCTCGGAGATCGTGATCGCTTTGCTGTACCCCACGGTGCGCACCCTGAGTTTCGTCCTGCCAGTCCAAGCGCAGGGCGCCATCCTGGGCACACCGTTGCCGCTCAGCCAGAGCGTCATGCTCATCTGGCCGCATCTGACAGGCCTCATCGCCGCCAATTTGCTGCTCTTTGCCCTGGCTTATGTGCTCTTCCAGAGGCAGGAAGTGCGTGCCTGAATGTCAGGCCTTCTTCTCTGTACAGTAGCCCCCTTTTCTCTCCCAGAAGGAGAGAAAAGGGGGCGCTTCGGGTAAAATGGGGGCCAAATGAGGTGGAGGTTCACAA
>DUEP01000055.1 GCA_011176535.1 Anaerolineae bacterium
CCCGGCTGACGAGGTGGCCCGCACGAAGCAACTGTACATCCAACTGGGTTGCTTCGCCTGCCACGGTGCCAACTACGAAGGGAAACAGGGGCCCATCATCGTGGACATGCCTGTTGACGAAATCATCCACCAGGTGCGCAATGACGCGCCCAACCCCCAGGACATGCCCGCCTTCGACCAGACCATGATCAGCGATGCGGATCTGGAAATCCTGGCCAAATTCCTCAACAGCCCGACCATCGCCGATACGGCCGTGGTCATCCCCGACGAGGTGCGCACTCACTTAGAGAAAGCCTACGACGCCCTCATCGCCGGTGAAAAGGCTGGGGGCGAAACCCACCTGAAAGCAGCCTTGAAGGCGGCCCAGGACGCCGGTGCGGGTGAAGGGTTGATCAAGTCCCTGAACGACCTCATCGAGGACCTGGAAGAAGAGACCTGGCAAAAGGACACCGAGTTACACCTGGACATCCTGCTGGGGAAATAGCCCCCATCTCCCACACGGAAAACCTGCCCCCAGAGTTACCCGGGGCGCGGGTTCGTTTTTGCCCCACCCATCAAACTACGCGGGGCTCTGGGGTAGCGTCCTGGGGAGGCTCATCACCCTCCCGCTGGATGGGCAACAAATGGGCCCGATCCGGTGGGATGCGCAAGCAAACCGACCGGCGCTCCCGCAGGTCAAGGCGTCGCCAATGGCTCCGGGGGAGCAGGACCCGCCAGATCGCTCCCGCGACGGCCACCTCCACCCGCACCTGCATGCCCAGGGGCACGCTTTGCACCACCTGCCCCCGCAGGACCTGCCCCCCCTCACAAGGCTCGCCCGGGAGCAATTCGATCTCCTCCGGGCGCACACACACCAAAGCCTCCCCGCTCCACCAAACCGAGGCGGCGATCTCGATTTCGTCGCCCCAGGGGAAACGCACCCGCACCCGCCCACTCGCGCGCTCCACGATGTGGGCAGGCACCCGGTTCTCCACCCCCACAAAGGCCGCAATGCGCTCGTGGGCTGGGTGCATGAACACCTCTTCCACAGGTCCCACCTGAGCCAGCCGGCCCTCAAACAGCACCGCCACCCGGTCGGCCAGGGCCAACGCTTCGTCCCGGTCATGGGTCACCAAAAAGGTGGTCAGGCCAGTCTCTTGCAAAACCCGCCGCAAATCGGCCAGGATGGCCAACCGGGTAGGCATATCCAGTCCCGAAAACGGTTCATCGAGGAAGAGCATTTCCGGCTCCGCGGCGAAGGCCCGCGCCAACGCCACCCGCTGGGCCTCGCCACCAGAAAGGGCCAGGGCGGAGCGTTCGGCCAGATAGGCGACCTGGAACTGCTCCAGCCAGTACATTACCCGTTGCCGCACTGGTCTCCCCCGCCGGCCACGCAGGAGCAATCCCAGGGCGACATTGTGAAACACGCTCATGCTGAGCAGCAAAGGCTCCTGCAACACCACGGCCAGGCGACGACGATAGGCCAGCGCCCGACGCCAGGAGACCCGCCGACCGCGAAAGAACAACGTCCCCCGCTGCGGGGGCTGCAAGGCGGCCAGCACGCGCAACAAGGTGGACTTACCCGCGCCGTTGGGGCCGATGGCGACGAAAACCTCTCCCCCCTTGACCTCGATCTGCGGCACCGCAAGCACGGTGCGCCTGGCCAGGAGAACCTGGATGCCTTCGGCGCGCAACAGGGGATTCATGATCGGCGTGCCTTTTGCTGCAAAGTGGTCAGGGCGTAGGTCACCAGGTAAGCCAGGAAGAGTAAGATGGTGCCCAGGGCCATGGCCAGGGCAAAGTTCCCTTTGCTGGTCTCCAACACCGTGGCGGTGGTCAACACCCGGGTGTGATGGGCCACGTTCCCGCCCACCATCATCGAAGCCCCCACCTCGGAGATCACCGCCCCGAAGGCGGCGATGATGGCCGCCAGGAGCAGCAAACGCGTCTCCCAGAGCATCAACAGCACCATCTGCCAGGTCGAGGCCCCCAGGCCCAACAACTGCCAGCGCAGGCGCGGGTCCAGTTGCTGCAGGGCCGCCAAACTGAGCCCTGCCACCAAGGGCCAGGCCAGCAGGGCCTGGGCGATGATCATGGCCGTGGGCGTGTAAATCAGCCCCCAGGAGCCCAACGGCCCACTGCGCCACAGCAACAGGGCCACCACCAGGCCCACCACCACCGGCGGCAGCCCCATGCCCGTGTTGATGGCCGCGACCACCGCCCGCCGGCCGGGAAAATCCAGAAAAGCCAGCGCCACGCCCACCGGCAAGCCCAGCAGCAGGGCCACCAGGGTCGCTGTTCCCGAGACCCGCAAGGTCAACGCGGTAATTTCCAGCACATACGGATCGTGGTGCCAGAGCAACCGTCCGGCTTCCTGAAGGCCAAGCCAAAGGGTCTCCACAACCCCTCCCTACTGATCCGCCCCGCCGACATGGAAAAGGGGCTGGCCAAACTTGTCCACGCCATACGAGGCGATGATCTCCTGCACCTGCGGCGAAAGCAGGAACTCGGCAAAGGCCCGGGCGCCTTCCTCGTGCACGCCGGGGTGTTTCTCCGGATTCACCACGATGACATGATACACATTGTGCAGGCGCGGGTCACCTTCGACCAGAATCTCCAGGTGCAGCGTATCCTGCAAGTTCAAGTAAGTGGCCCGGTCAGTGAGCGTGTACCCGCCCTTTTCCGAAGCGATGCGCAATGTGGCCCCCATACCCTGGCCGGACTCCTGATACCAATCCTGAGCGGCCAGGGTGGAGACATCCAGCCCCGCATCCACCCAGAGAGCTTTTTCCTTTTTGTGAGTCCCGGAATCATCGCCCCGTGAAATCCACAACGCTGTGGCTTCAGCAATCCGCTTGAGGGCAGCAGCCGCGTCGTCCATCCCCCGAATTTGCGCCGGGTCGTCATGGGGGCCGACGATGATGAAGTTGTTGTACATGACATACTTCCGTTCAACGCCATGACCGGCGGCCATGAAGGCCTCCTCGGCTTTCGGCGCATGCACCAGGAGCACATCGGCATCCCCGCGCTCTCCCATGCGCAGCGCGGCCCCCGTCCCCACGCCGATCACCTTGACCGTGTGCCCGGTCTGTTTCTCGAACAACGGA
>DUEP01000056.1 GCA_011176535.1 Anaerolineae bacterium
ATAAAAAATGAAACAATAATGCGAATAATTGCTGGAAAGTTTAAAAGTACAAAGTTGTTCATCCCCCTGGATAAAGAAACAAGACCCCCTCCCCATCCCACCGGAGCGCTGGCGGCTGTACCGCTCCCGCGGGCTCACCCCGCCCCCCACGGACAACCCCGACGGCGGCCATCAAGGCGTGGACTTCACCTACTGGGAAGGCGCGTATGGGCACTTCGTCTCCCTCCCGGTGCAGGCCCTTTTTGCGGGCCAGGTGGCAGGCGTCGAGCGCGGGCGCTTCCCTTACGGCAACGCGGTGATGATCGCGACCCGCGCCGAGGCCCTTTCCCCGGCCTGGCAAGACCTTCTGGGGCTGCAGCCGAGGGAGGCCCTGTACACGCTCTACGCCCACCTGGCCGAACCGCCCCCCTTCGCCATCGGGCAGGCCGTCGCCTGCGGCGAAACCCTGGGCCATATGGGCTGCAGCGGCAACTGCGGCAATCCCCACCTGCACCTGGAATTGCGCCGCGGCCCGGCCGGTGAAACCTTTCCCCAGGGGTGGACCTTCCAGAGCCGCGAACACTCCGAAGCCTCCGACCAAGCCTACCGCTGGTGGCGCTTCGAGGGGCCCTTCGCCCTGCTGGACCCGTGGGAAATCCTCCTCCAGGCCCGGGAGCGTGGCCTGCTCTCGCAACCCTGAGCCTCTACAGCCCCTGCCTCAAGGTCGGTTTCTCAAAAAAAGAAAGTCCCTGGGGGAAGAATCCGCCCCCGAGATCCGGCGGACGGGGTAGAAACCCCGAACGCGCCTTGCTGGCGCATCGGAGGATGTTGAAGAGCACCTCCAACAAATCCAGGCGCTGCTAGCCACCACCCGCCAGTGCAAAACAAAGCCCATCGGTACTGCTTCCAGAAGGCACGTCGCCTGTCCCGCGGCCAGATCTACATTTCCCCTCTGGATCTCAATCGGGAATTCGGGGCCCTGGAATTTCCTCTGCACCCCGTATTGCGCTACGCCCTCCCCCTGTACCGGGGGCAAGAGTGGGTGGACGTCCTGGTGGTCAACTTGCACGCCCAACCTTTGCTGGACATCCTGTACGAAAGCAACCGCCGCCGGTAGCACGCCGTGGACCTGCTCCCGGTGGATCAGCAAGGGTGCTACCTGGCGCATCCCGACCCCGCGAAACGCTGGGGCGGGCCCAAGGACCTCGACATCCAAGGGGGCCTATGGAACGATGCGCCCCACCAGGCCGCCGCCATCCTCTCCGGCCAGCCCGGACATGTTCGGGTGGGCGACGAAGTCTGGGTATATCGGCCTGTCTATCCCTCCCCTGAGGAAAACCCGGGGCACTTTTGGGTGATCATCCGCCGGGAACCGGCGCAACACATCTACGCCTCCATCACCAGTTTTCGCCTGGTGGCCGGTGGGGTGCTGGCCGTGGCCATCCTGCTTTCCGTGCTGATGAGCGCCGGTATCGCGCGAAACATCAACCAACCCGTGCTGGCCTTACGCCAGGCGGTGGAACGTTTCGGCCAGGGCGACCTGGACATCCAGGTCCCCGTGCAAAGCGAGAACGAAATCGCCGCCCTCACCCAGGCATTCAACCACATGGCAGCGGCCATCCGGCGCGATGTGACCCTGTTGCAACGGTTGAACCACTACGCCATCCGGGTTGCCCACCAACGCCAGATGTCTCAGGCGCTCCAACTGACCGCGCAAACCGCCGCCGCCCTGTGTCCCCAGGGCTGGGCTGGCGTGTACACTCAGGAGGACGGCCAACTCCGCGCTGGCCAGCGCCGGGGAACCGCCCCCCGGGCCGCCCCCACGCCGCCTGCCAGTCCCCGACAACCCTGCCGGACGGCTCGCCCACCTACCCGATGCCGGGGGAGCCTGGTGGCTCGCCGCACTCTGGACCCCCGATGCCACGCCAGCCTACTTCAACCGCACTGTGGCTTACATGAACCCGGGAGAGGACGACCAGGCCCGCAGCGACCTGCAGGCCTTTCTGGAGCGCACCGACGATCCCCACGCCCAGGCCCAGACCAAAGCCTTGCTCCAACAACAGAACACTCCTAAAGCACAGCCCAAGGCGGGAGCCAAAAAGCGCAGCCTTGTTCTGACTGCGCTTTTTGGCGTGAGCGCTCCTCTTTCACGGCTGCCAGTCGGCCTCGGGCAGCGGCGGCAGCCCGACGGTGAACCCGGCGCTGCCCCGAAAAGTGAAGTAGGTGATCTGCCCCGGCGCGATTTCCACCTCCTGGGCATAGGTGCGGTAATTGTAGGTGATTTCGATGGTGTAACGCCCGGCGGGCAAATCCCCCACGGTGTAGTTTTCCCGGTAATATGGATCGGGGCTCAAAAGGCCCTGGCCATAGGTGTAGGTTCGCCAGACCTTACGCAAGTGGCCGTCATCCCACACCAGATAGACTTTGTAATGGTGCAGCCACTGGCCGCCGGTGCTGCGCACCTGTCCCACCAACACCCCCCAGCCGATGGGCGGCACCAGCCACAGGTCAGGGTTCCGGGCACCGCTATAAGGCGAAGTGCGGTCGATGGTGCCGATCCGCACCTCAAAGTGCAGATGCGGGCCGGTGGAGTGACCTGTAGTGCCCACCAGCCCGATGGGTGTCCCCACGGTCACCCAATCCCCCTGCTGCACCAACACCTTGCTCAAATGGGCGTAGAGGGTGTGCACCGCCTCCCCCTCCCAGCCAAAATTGTGGCGGATGAGCACGGCGATGCCATAGGGGTCGTCGGTGCGCGCAGGATTGCCGTAGTACAGCCCCGGTCCGGCCCACACCACCCGGCCATCGCCCGCAGCCAGCACCGGGGTACCGGGGTCCGCCTTGATGTCCACGCCGGTGTGCACCTCGGTGCCGAAGAACACCCCACCGTAGCGGTAATCGTCCGAGGCCACGCCGCCGTAAAAAGCCGCGATGGGCCGCGCCAGGAAAAAATGGTCAAAAGGCGTGGGCGCCCAGGGGGTGGGGTAAGTGGGCGGGCGCCAGGGGGCCTCCTGCGGCACGGCCTCCACGGTGGGGAACAGGGCATCGAAGGGCAACGCCGCCGGGGTGGGATAAGCCTGTCTCGTGGGAGCAGGCGCCGGGGTGGCCGGGGCCAGGGCCGGGGTCGGCATGGGTCGGGTCGAAGCAGGCGCGACCACAGGCGACATGGTGGGGGAACCCACCTCAGGGGCAGGCCTCGACGTCGGGGTGGGGATGCCCCCCCCGAGGTCCGGTGAGGCCGGAACCCGAGAGGCCGGCCCGCACCCAAAAAGCAGGAGCCACCCCAGGAGGAGGACACCCCATCCCCTAAGCCTCATGGCGCGCCCTCCGTCGGCGTCGGGATGCGGAAGTTCAGCGAGGGGGTGGGGATGGGCGTGGGGGTGAGCAAAATCTCCGGCGGCACAATCTGGGCCATGGCCTCCTCCCAGGTCAGGCCCTGGCGCAAGGCAAAGAGGTCCCAGCGGGCGCCGGGGAGATAAGCCCGCCAATCGGTGGCCGCGGGCAGGCGCTCCCAGCCAAAAGCCGCCGCCAGTTCGGTGAAATCCACCCAGTAGCCGGGCGGGACCGCGTGGGCGTAGGCGCCACCGGCCTCGTAGGCCATGGGGTCGGCGCGGTAGCGGGCGTAAAAATCCCAGGGCAGGGCATGCAGGGGCATCCCCTGGCTGCCGTCCTGAGCGCGGGCGCGCAGATAAACCCGCCAGTAGCTCTGTGCGCCGTAGTCTTCGCGCACCACGACCAGCCAGCCGGATTGCAACGGCGCATCGCTGAGGGCAAAGGCCCTCCCGGTGTGCAGCCAGGCCTGGCCGGGGAGCAGATTCTCGGTGATGGGCATGTAGGCGTAACGCAGGCGGCCCAGGGCGTCCCAGCCCACGGCGCGGGCTACAGCCTGCCGCAGGGCGGCGAAAGCCTCGTCGGCGGCGTCGCTGAGTTCGGCGCGCGGCGCCTCCACCCCGGGCAGGGGCACGACGGCGAGCCGCCCGGCGGGCAGGTCGGGGTGAGGGGTAAGCGCCGGCGTCCACAAAGGCGTGGACGTGGCCTCAGGGGTCGTCACCCCAAAGGCGGCGGGGAGAGGCCAAGCCAGAGAAGCCGCGCCCACCGTGAAGCCGTGCACCGGGCCGGGCAAGGGCATCATAGGCAGGGCCAGACTGCGGTCATCCAGGCGATAGCCGGTGAGGAAGGCCTGCCGCGCCGTGGTGACCACGGTGAGCAGCACCTCGCCCTGGGGCGCGAACATCGGCCAGTCGCCCTGGCCCACGAAGCGCGGGGGCCGGTCGGGATGGGTGGCGTCCCAGAGGTACAGGCGGTGCAGGCCGTCGGGGGTGACCTGCGACCAGGCCAGCCAGCGGCCATCGGGGGACCAGGCGGGATGCGCCGCCGGGCCCAGGTCAGGGTCGCTCACGCGCCGCAGGCGATTTTCCGGGGGTTGGTCTAGATTGGCCACGAAAATCTGGGGCAGGCCCTCACGGGTGGAGACGAAGACGATGAGGCGACCCTGGGGCGACCACGCCGGTTGAAAATCGGCCGCCGGATGGGTGGTGAGGCGCAAAGGGGCCTGCTCCCCGGCCACATCCCGGATGAGCAGTTCCAGGTTGTCGTCCAGGTAGGCCTCGTACACCAGCCACCTTCCATCGGGAGACCAGGAAGGGGAGGCGTCATAGGCCGGGGTATCCGTCAGACGGGCGCGAACCTCGCCGGTGGACAGGTCCAGCAGGTACAGGTTCCAGGTGCCGTCGAGGTTGGCGGCGTAGGCCAGGGTCTTGCCGTCGGGGCTCAGCGCCGGGGTGATGGCGTCCACATCGGGCGGGGTGATGGGGCTGAGTGGCAGCCGATGGGGATCGTAGGCGAAGAGACGCAGCGCTAGGCCGTCCCGCAGGGAAAGGATGGTCACCCCCTGGGGAAAAGTAAGGGGGGGCGGCGTGGGCGGCGGCGCCACGGGGGGCGGGCCGGCCG
>DUEP01000057.1 GCA_011176535.1 Anaerolineae bacterium
TGACGCCTACACACGTCGCTGAACATGGCGGGTCGTCCAAGGCATCAACCTGATCTCTCTGTTGTGGACCCGGGGTATGCCGGTTTGGATAACTTGAAGCTGGGATGGCATTGGTTCACGCGCCTGAAGACCAATCGGTTGGTTTCGGTGGAAGGCAACCGCAAGAATCGCCCGGTAGCGGCGCGGCTGATTCTCCGGCACGGTCGTATCATTCACCTGAAGGGCTACGGATGGGTGAAGGTGTTCAAGACGGTGACCCCAGACGGTCGCGAGGAATACCGGGCCACCCGTCGCCTGGGAATTCACCCGCTCTTATTGCCTTCTCACAACACAAAGAGTAAAATGTAGAGCAATTCGGGTCTGTCTGGACTAGCGGAGGGAGAGGCTTCTGTGTCGCGCATGTTGCCCCGGATCAAATGCTATGCTTCGGATGAAACAGAACAACCGTTAGACCCCGTTTACCAGGCCTGTGTGTTCAACAAAATGCGGCTCATTGTGGTGGGGATATCCTTTGCCATTTGGGCTGTGGCAGTGGCTCTACGGATCACCCCTGTCATGGCGCGGCCCACCTTCTTTCTCTTGATCATAGTCATCATGGGCACGCTACTCGGTCTGCCGCTTTACGGACTGGGCACCAAGGGCCGTCTTCCACGCCCCTTGGTGATGGGCTGGGTTTTCTTTCACAGTTTGAGCGATCTGCTAATTATTTTGACCGCTATCCATTTCACAGGAGGACTGGAAAGCCCTGGCAACCTGCTCCTTTTGACTTATCTGGCCGGGGTGGCGTTAATTTTCCCCCGACCGATTGTTCTTCTCCTGGCCGCTTTGTCCGCCACCGGTTATCTCGTACTGGGCATGGGGTATGCCTACGGCTGGTGGCGGGCGTTCTACAGCACCGGAGAGATCCAGCCTATTCCTTCTTTTCGGCGGGCATTGCTCATCACACTGAGCGATTGGGGCTTCATTGTCTTGATCAGCGGCATCATGCTCCATTTGCGGCACTTATTGGAACAAGCGAACCAACAATTGCGCCAAGAACGAAACTACCTCGCCCAATTGCGCGATGTGGTTCATGAAGGATTACACCACCGCCAGGTAAAGCGGCTGGCTCACTATCTGGTGTACCACATGGGGATTCTGGTAGAAGCCAGTCGAGGGTATCTGGTGCTTTGGGATGAACAAAGGGGCGAGTGCCTCTTGGTGGCCTCCACGGCTCAGGGCCAACCGGGGCCCTCGTTTCACGAACCTCCAGAAACAAAGCCCCTGGAACCCTGGCAGAAGGCTCTGGTCACACAGGCGCGGGAGCAAGACACTCTGCTCCTAGTCCCCAACGAAAATTCTGGGACACTTGCCTCAAGCCCCAAAGCCGAACTGCCCTTAGAAGAGCACACGGCCCTCGTCATTCCCATGCGCCGGGCAGGCCAGGACTTTTTCGGCGCCGTGATCCTGCTCAGAAAAAGCCCTTTTGGGGCGGAGGAAATCGCGCGGGCACGCGAAACAGCTGAACTCCTCTCGCTGGTGCTCCTGCGGGCGTTGGCCGAGGACCGCCGGCGGGAAGAGATCCAGTTACTGGAAGAACTAAGCCAATGGGCCTCAGAATTGATGCGCCGATTGGATGAAACAGCCCTCACCCAACGCATAGGCGAAGGGGCCCGCAAACTACTTCAAGCGCCCCAAGGCGTACTTTTCACCCTGGATGATCAAACTGGAAAAATGCAACCCTCTTATCTGCATGGCATCAATGAAGAACTTGCCTGGTTCGTCGCCCACCACTATCAGGAACTCACAGATTGTCGGTCTCTTTTGCAGAAGAATGATCTTTTCGTCGTGATGGAAGACGCTTCCACTACCCAATGTCTCCCTCCATCCCTGCATCACCTACGGACTGGTGCACAGTCCGGCGCGCTGGTCGCTCTCCAGGCGCCCCAGGGTATCCAGGGGATTTTAGGGCTTTTCTGGGATCATCCTTTCCGGCTCGCCTCTGAAGATCAGTTTGCCCTTCGCCTGGTGGGCGCCTACGCCGGCGCGGCGCTCTATAACGCGCGACTCATGCGCCATTTGCAACAGGAAGCCTACACCGACCCCCTGACCGGCCTGCCCAACCGCCGCGCTTTCGAGGAAGCCCTGCAACGGGAAACCCACCGCGCCCAGCGCTACGGGCACCCTTATGTGCTGATGGTGCTGGACCTGAACGGCTTCAAAGCCGTCAACGACACCTACGGCCACCTCACCGGCGATCTTGTGCTGCAACAAACCGCATCTGCCCTGCGCACCGCTTTACGCGAAAGCGACTTTGTAGCCCGCTATGGTGGGGACGAATTCGTCGCCCTGCTCCCTGAAACCACCTCTGAGCAGGCCCAAATCGTGGGCCGCAAACTGGTCAAGCAGGTGGAATCCCTGGTCTTCAAAGGCCTCCCTGATGAGATTCGGTGTGGGTTGTCCGTGGGCATCGCCTCCTTTCCCAAGGATGGGACCGACCCCCAGCATTTGCTGGCCATAGCCGACGAACGCATGTATGCCAACAAAGCCCAACAGCGCGCCCAGCGGGGAGGCTCTCCTGCCGCCCAGGCCGGTTGACCAGGCCCCCTGCTTCTCCTCTACCTTGTTCATGCTCACCCTGAACGCCAAACGAGGTTTATCCGCCATGCTCACCAAACGCATTATCCCCTGCTTAGACATCCGCGATGGCCGCGTGGTCAAAGGGGTCCACTTCGTCAACCTGCGCGACGCCGGGGATCCTGTGGAACAGGCCCGCCTTTACGATGCCCAGGGCGCCGACGAACTGGTCTTCCTGGACATCTCCGCCACGCCCGAAGGCCGAGCCACCACGGTGGAGCTGGTGACGCGCGTGGCCGAGGTGGTCTTCATGCCGCTCACTGTCGGAGGCGGCATCCGCAGCGTGGCCGACATGCGCCGCCTGCTCCTGGCCGGGGCTGACAAGGTGAGCGTCAATTCGGCCGCCGTTCGCAACCCTCATCTACTCACCGAAGGGGCCGAACGCTTTGGCGCCCAATGCATCGTGCTGGCTATCGACGCCAAGCGGGTCTCGCCCCCCGGCGCGCCGCCCCGTTGGGAAGTGTTCATCAACGGAGGCCGCACGCCCACAGGGCTGGACGCGGTAGAATGGGCCGTACACGGCGTGGAACGGGGTGCCGGCGAAATCCTGCTGACCAGCATGGACGCCGATGGCACCCTGCAAGGCTACGATGACGAACTGACCCGCGCCGTGGCCGAAGCCGTGCCGGTGCCGGTGATCGCCTCGGGCGGGGCTGGCCACCCTGAACACTTCGCCCGAGTGCTTACCGAAGGCAAGGCCGATGCAGCCCTGGCCGCCTCGCTGTTCCATGATGGCGTCCTTCGTATCCCGGATCTCAAAGCCTATCTGGCCGCCCAGGGCATCCCCATCCGCCCTGTGGCGTAAGTCTCTCCCCGAGGTGATGCGATGCCTACAGCCCTGCTTTCGACCTACGACAAAACCCGCCTGGTTGATTTTGCCCGCCAACTCCACGCCCGCGGGTGGCAACTCATCGCCAGCGGCGGCACCGCCCGCACGCTGAAAGACGCCGGCCTGCCCGTGACGCCGGTCAACACCATCACCGGCGAGCCGGAGATGCTCGGCGGCCGGGTAAAGACCCTTCACCCGGCCATCCACGCCGGCATCCTGGCCCGCGACACTGCAGAAGACCGCGCAGCGCTGGAGGCCCGCGGCTGGCCGCTCATTGACCTGGTGGTGGTCAACCTTTATCCCTTCGAAGAAGTCACCGCCCGACCGGAGACCACCCTGGCCGAGACCGTGGAAATGATTGACATCGGCGGCGTGGCGCTGTTACGGGCCGCGGCCAAGAACTTTGCCCGCGTGACCGTGCTTTGTGACCCGGCCGACTACGCCGAGGCCCTTGACCCGGCCGACCCAGCGGTCTTCCGCCTGCGCATGGCGCAAAAGGCCTTCGCCCACACCCTGGCCTACGACGCCGCCATTCAGCGTTACCTGGCCGCCCAGGCCGCCGCGCCCCAGGCCGTGCATCTGGCCCTCTTCCCCACCTACCCGCTGCGCTACGGCGAGAACCCCCACCAAAGCGCCACCTATTACGCCACCACACCCGACGCGCCCCCCCTGGCCGCCACGATACGCTACGCCGGGAAACCCCTCTCATACAACAACCTGCTCGACCTCGACGCCGCCTGGCGCGCGGTGCAGGCCTTTGAGGAGCCCGCCGTGGTGGTGGTCAAACACCTCAGCCCCTGTGGCGTGGCCGTGGGCGAGAGCGTAGCCCAGGCATTGCCTCACGCCATCGCCAGCGACCCGGTTTCGGCCTTTGGCAGCGTGATCGCCGCCAACCGGCTGGTGGATGAGGCTTTTGTAGAGGCCTTAGGCAAACTCTTTGTGGAAGCCATCATCGCGCCGGGCTACACCCCCGAAGCCGAGGCCCGGCTCACACAAAAGCGCAAGCGCATCCGTCTGTTGGAACGCGCCAACGGCCTGCCCGCCCAAGAGAGTGAGTACCGCAGCGTGTTGGGCGGCTTTCTGGCCCAGGAGGTGGATCACGGCGACCCCGCCGATGCCACCTGGCGGGTGGTGACCCAAAAGCAGCCCACCGAGGTCGAGATGGCCACGCTGCGCTTTGCCTGGAAAGCGGTGCAGCATGTGAAGTCCAACGCCGTATTGCTGGCCCAACCCACCGAGGGTGGCTTTGCCACCGTGGGCATCGGCGGCGGGCAGCCCAACCGGGTGGATTGCGTGCGCATCGCCGGCGAGCGGGCCGGCGCAAAGGCCGCGGGCAGCGTGCTGGCCTCCGACGCCTTCTTCCCCTTCCCCGACGGGATCGAAGAGGCGGCCAAACAGGGCGTGACGGCCATCGTACAGCCCGGCGGCTCCATCCGCGATGCAGAGGTCATCGCCGCTGCGAACCGCCTGGGCCTGGCGATGGTATTCACCGGCGTGCGGCATTTTCGGCATTAGGAGTGCTACGGTGCCAGGTGTTCCAGTATCAGGAGAAGGTCTCCCTGCCCTCAAATTCGACGAACGCGGCCTGATCCCGGCCGTGGTGCAGGATGTCCACACCCTCCAGGTACTCATGGTAGCCTACATGAATGCCGAAGCCTTGCAGCGCACCCTGGAAACCGGCGAGGCACACTTCTGGTCGCGCAGCCGGCAGGGACTCTGGCACAAGGGCGCGACCTCGGGCAACATCCAGAAAGTCGTCGAAATCCGAGTGGACTGTGATGCTGATACCCTCTTGCTGCTGGTAGAACCCGCCGGCCCGGCCTGTCACACGGGCAACACCTCGTGCTTCTACCGTCGCTACCCTGCCTTGACCTTTGCTCTCTGGCCCCCGGCCCCAAGCACGGACAACCCCACCACGGATTGAATCATGAACCTCACCCAACTCTACACCATCCTGAAAGAGCGCCAGGCCCATCCCCACCCGGAATCCTACACGGCCCGCCTCCTGGCCGAGGGCCTGCCGCGCATTGCCCAAAAAGTGGGCGAAGAGGCCACCGAAGTGGTGGTGGCCACCCTGAGCCAGGACGACCGCCGACTGACAGAGGAAATCGCCGACCTGGCTTATCATGTCCTCGTGCTCATGGTCGCCCGCGGCCTCACCCCGGAAGACATCGCCGCTGAACTGGAGCGCCGCCACCGATGAAGCCCGTGCTTCTCTTCGACCTGGACGGCGTGCTCGTCGAGCCTGGGGGCTATCGAGCCGCGATGGGCGAAGCCTTACGCCTCACCTTCGAACGCTGGGGCTGGCCTCTTCATCCTCTCCAGGACCTGTCTGCCCGTTTTGAAGCAGCAGGCATCACCAGCGAATGGGATATGGTGCCGCTGACCCTGGCAACCGCCCTGGAGGCCTGGGCAGCCCATCATAAGCAGGTGCCCGAGCCCGCTGTGCTGGAGATACACGGGCCCTCGCCGGGGCCCTGGGGAACCACCCCACCCCCGGACTTTGCCGCCTTGCCTCAGCGCCTCCGTCCTCACTTACAGAAGGGCCTGCCTCCGTCTGAAGTCACCTGGCGCCTCCAGGCCACTTCTTCTGCTCCCTTCCCTACCCTCGGCCGCAGTCCTCTGGCCGAACGGTTGCTCACCGGTACGCGAGAACCCTTACGCTCCCCTCTCACCCGCCTGTTTCAACTGCTGGTGCTGGGCGAAAAGGCCTTTGTCCAAACCTATGGGCTTGCCGCGCCCTTCACTTCCCCATCCTTGCTGCGTCGCCATGACCGCCCACGCCTCACCCCCGCGCTGCGCGACCGGGTTCAAGAGGCACGACGCTGGGGCCATCTGGCCGTCGGCGTGTTCACCGCCCGGCCCTCTCTCCCTCCACGGGGCACTCCCCTGCGACCAGGCTACCCTCCCGAAGCCGAGATGGCCCTGGAAGTGGTCGGCTGCCCCGACCTGCCCCTCATCGGTTTCGGGCGTCTCCAGGCCTTCCTGGCTGACTCAGCGGAGGGAAACACCGAAGACGGCGCAGAACGACTACTCAAACCCCACCCCTTTCACGCCCTGGCCGCCCTCCTGGCCGCCCTCACCGGGGACGAGGCACAAGCCCTTCGCCTGACGGCGGACTGGCTGTTTCGCCAGCGCCCCCCTTCACGGAGCCTTTTCCCTGCCCCGGGCCTGCACCTCATCGTGGTCGAAGACACCGCCCCAGGCATCCAATCAGCGCTTGGGGCCGCCGATGCGGTCCGCCAACTGGGCGTTCCCGTCCGGCTTACTCCCCTGGGCATCGCCAGCCACCCGGCCAAACAGCGAAGCCTCCACAACCTGGGTGTCCAAACCTTTCCCACCCTCCAGGAAGCACTGCAAACCCTCTTCCCACCCCCCTGGTAACCTTTGCGGGCATCACGCCAGAGCCCCTTGCTCCTCAGGCTTGACAGTCTGCGTGCAGTATGCTAAAATCTCTTAACCATTCAAAAATTCTTGAACATTCTCCTCTCTATGAATGACCATCCTACCCCCAAACCCATCAAAATCATCCGCGATCTGGACACCCTTAAGGTGCTCACCGATCCCTTGCGGATGCGCATCCTGGCCCTGCTGCGCCACCAGCCTCGCACCGTGAAGGAAGTCGCCCAGGCCCTGGCCATCCCCCCCACGCGCCTGTACTACCACTTCAACCTATTGGAACGCCACGACCTCATCCGTGTGGTGGGCACCCGCCTGGTCTCCGGCATCCTCGAGAAACGATATCAGGTCACGGCCTTCGCTTTCGATGTGGACCATCGGCTGTTGGCCCTGCACGCCGAAGAGGAGACGGGCTGGCCCCCCTCCATAACGCGTGTCGTGGAGAGCCTGCGGCAGGACCTAAACACACTGGTGGCCACCGGTCGGCTGCGGCACCTCATGGAAACCGCCTCCACCCAGGGTACGCCGGTCCCCTTGCGCCTTTCCCACGCCATGGCGCGGCTCACCCCCACACAAGTGGCGGCCTTTCTCGACCGGCTGCGCCGCCTGGTCGAGGAGTTCGAGGCTCACAGTCCCCCCGCCGACCAGGAGAGCGCCCTCTACACTCTCTTCCTGGCCTTCTACCCCACCCCGGCGCCCCCAGAAGAGGCCACACAGCCGCCTGACCAGAACAACCTGGAGGATACCGTATGACCCCGTCCCCCACTCTGCAATGGATTCCTTTCCGCTGGCAAAGCGCCCGCCTGGGCGAGCGCGACTTTCCCCACGCCGCCATGTTCCTCTTGGGCACCCTCCCCTCGCTGGACGGACTGCAAGGCTGGTTGCAATTCGATCTGGGCGCTCCCATCACCATACTTTACGAAAAGGCTTTTTCTCCGGCGCAACAAGAGCGCATCGGCGAGCATCCTCACCGTCCTCGCCCCGCCGTGCTCAATGGGCGGGAAATGCCCGTGGTGGACCTTTCCCTCCATATCGGGCCCTGGTCCATCGAGCGGGTGGCCTGGTTTCTCGGCTTTGGCGACGACGCCCCCCTCCCCGACGACGGTCGCCCCATTTTGGGCACCCTCGGCGCCGATTGGGCCCACGGCCACATTGTGGTGCTGGACTTCCCCAACCAACGCCTGTCCCGCTGTGAGGCCCTGCCCCCCGCCTGGGAAGAGCAGGCCCGTTGGGCCCCGCTGCGCCGTTCGGCGTACGGCCATGTGGTGCTGCAAATCACGGTAGACGGCACCCCCCGCTGGGCCATGTTCGACACCGGAAGCAGCCTCTTCCACCTGCTTACCGACCCCTACCAGTGGCAGCAACTCACTACCGGGGAAGTCAGCGAAACCTTCCCCATCACGGCTTGGGGGGAATCAATGGAGGTCATGGGCGGCCCGGCCCGCGCCAGGTTCGCCCTGGGCGGCCAGCCCCTCGCCGTCCCCATCATTCACTACCTTGAAGGCGAAGATCGGCGCCGCTTCCTGGAAGACAACGACCTGGTGGGCATCCTGGGCAATGCCCCCTTCCTGGAGCACATCCTGGTGTTGGACTTCCCCCGCCAGCGATGCGGCGTGGTGCCACCCACCGCCAGGGCATTTTAGACGAACCAGGCGTTCAGGCGTGAAGCCGCCGCGGGGCAACGTGCGGGCGACACCCTCGCGCAAGGGTCCCCCTTTTGGGATTGGGGACTCTCCCCATTGCCTGTCAAGTCAAATGAAAATGTTACCACCCACACCTACAACAGCCTTGAATCAAAACAACCGCAACTGCTCCGGGCCGCCCTCGTCGCGCTTTTTGCGGCGGGGGCGTTTCTTCTGGACGATGCGCAGCACATGCTGCAGGTCGTTCAGGAAAGGCGACGGCGGCAGGCGCAGGGTGCGGCCATATAACCGCCGACGTTGTGCGTGGCTCAGGAACAACCGCCGGGCCGCGCGGGTGATGCCCACATAGAACAGGCGGCGCTCTTCGGCGAGGTCAGGAGATCTCTCCCCATCCCCTGTCCCCCTCCCCTCCTTTGCTAAGGGAGAGGAGGGGGAAGGACTGCCCCCGGCAGTCCGGAGGAGGGGTGAGATCATTTCCCGGTGGTAGGGCAACAGGCCGTCTTCCAGGCCGACGATGAACACGGCGGGGAACTCCAACCCCTTGGCCGCGTGCAGGGTGAGCAGGGCCACGCGATCGGCGCGCGGGTCGTAGAAATCGCTCTCCGAGGAAAGCACCACGTGGGTGAGGAAGTCGCGCCAAGTCTGGCCCGCGCGGGCGGCCTCGTGGGCGCGATCGCGCAGCCAATCCAGGACGGGGTCGGCCTCCAGTAGCGCCAGCAGCGCCTCCCAGGCGGCGGACCAATCATCGGGGGCCAGCGCTTCGGCACGGCGGAAGGCGTCGGCCAGGGCGGCGGCCCGTCCAGAGAGGCGCACCAGCGGCTTGCCCCGCCCATCA
>DUEP01000058.1 GCA_011176535.1 Anaerolineae bacterium
GGTGGTAGGGCGCTTTCGTCGCCGCATGACGCGACTCCGATCCCCTTCGACTCAGGATGTGATCGGGGTGTTACGCAACCTGCCGCTGCCCCCTGAGGAGAAGCGAGCCTGGATCAAACGCCTGCGTCGTGAGGGGCTGACCCCTCACCTGGCCCGCGAATTGCAGCGGGTGTTGAAACGTCACATGGAGGCGCTCCAGAGCCAGCCTCCCGAACCGCCAGGCGGCTATGGGGCGCGGTTGAAGCATCATGTGAAGGTGCTCAAGAAAAGCCGGCCTTTGGTCTTGGGGCATTACGCCGCGTTGTATGAAACATTGAGCCAGTGGCTGGAACTGCAGGAGGACGAGGAGTAACCCCCTGGTGTCTCAGGCCCCAGATCCGCCCAGGACACCAGGGGAGTCTTTCGAGGAGGGAATCCAATGCCCGTCCATTTCGGCACCGACGGCTGGCGGGCCGTCATTTCCGACACCTTTACCTTTCACAACCTGCGTCTGGTGGCTCAGGCCATCGCCGACGCGCTGAGCGCCGATTATCCCCAGGCCAACGGCCCGCATACGGTGGTTGTGGGGTTTGATACGCGCTTTCTCTCCGACCGTTACGCCATCGAGGTGGCGCGGGTGCTGGCAGCCAACGGGTATCGCGTGTTGCTGGCCCAGGCCGACGCGCCCACCCCGGCCATCTCCTACGCCGTGAAGCACCAGGGCGCCCTGGGCGGAGTGATGATCACCGCCTCCCACAACGCGCCGCGTTACAACGGCGTGAAACTCAAGGCCGCCTACGGCGGTTCGGCCCCGCCGGAGCAGGCGCGGCGGGTGGAGGTGTACCTCAACGACAACGAGGAGCGCGGTCGGGGCCCGAACCTGATGGATTACGACCGGGCGCGGGAGATGGGCCTGATCCAGCGTTTTAACCCTCTGCCCGCCTATTTCGAGCATCTGCGCACCCTGATCAACGCCGACCGCATCGCCGAAGGCAAACTGCGGGTGGTGATGGATTCGATGTACGGTTCGGGGCGCGGGGCGATCAAGGCCTTCTTGCAGGGCACCGGCGTGGAGGTGCATGAGATCCGCGCCGAGATGAACCCCGGCTTCGGCGGCGTGCACCCCGAACCCATCGCCCGATACTTAGGCGCGTTGACTACGGCCATCGCCACGGGGCTGGGCGATGTGGGGCTGGCCACCGATGGCGACGCCGACCGTATCGGCGCTATGGACGAGCGCGGGCAGTTTGTGGACCCGCACAAAATCATGGCCCTGGCGTTGCGCTACCTGGCCGAGGAGCGCGGCTGGCGGGGCGCGGCCGTGCGCACCGTGTCCACCACCCGGATGATCGACCGTCTGGCGCAAAAGTACGGCCTGGCCGTGTACGAAACGCCGGTGGGCTTTAACCACATCGCCGATTACATGTTGCGCGAGCCGGTGCTCATCGGCGGCGAGGAATCAGGCGGCATCAGCATCCGGGGCCATATCCCCGAAGGCGACGGCGTGCTCATGGGGCTGCTCATCCTGGAGATGCTGGCGCACTACCGTCAGCCCCTTTCGGTCCTGGTGGCCGACTTGCTGGCCGAGGTGGGTCCGGCTTACTATGAGCGCCGCGATTTGCGCTTGGCCCATCCGGTGGAAAAACGGGCCATGACTCGCCGCCTGGCCGAAAACGCGCCGGAGCGCATCGGCGGCGAGGCCGTGGTGGAAGTCAGCACGCGCGATGGGTGCAAGTACATCCTGGCCGATGATTCGTGGTTGCTCATCCGCCCCTCGGGCACCGAGCCGGTGCTGCGGGTGTACGCCGAAGGCCGCAGTCCCGAGATGGTGCAGGCGTTGCTGGCCTTCGGGGAAGAAGTGGCTCAGGCGGTCACTTGAGGAGGCGGCTGAGCCCATCCCGGTGAGAAAGAAGCAGGAGGATGACCCATGGCCTCCCATGAAGGCTTGTCTCAGCCGGCGGCAGGGCGTCTGTATGACCGCATCACCTGGTTGTACGCAAGGCTGAGCGACGTGGGAGGCCAGACCAAAACGCAGGCGTTGACCTGGCGGGCGGTGCGCCCCGGCGAGCGGGTGTTGGAGGTGGGCTGCGGCGCGGGCCATGACCTGCGCCGTTGGGCCGCCGCCGTTGGCCCGCGAGGGTTGGCCGTCGGCGTGGACCTGGCTTACGCCCTGTTGCGCCTGGCGCGACAACGGGCCGCTGCTTCCCTGGTGCAGGCCAAAGCCACAAGGCTTCCCTGGCCTGCCGAGGTCTTCGACGCGGTGTATGGCGCTTATGTGCTCGACCTGCTTCCCCACGAAGCCCTGGTGCCTGCGCTGCGCGAATGGCGGCGGGTGGTGCGCCCTGCAGGAAGAGCCGTGATGGTCACCATGACCTGGGGCACGGAGTCTTTCAGTCGGGTGGTGATGGGCCTGTGGTCGGCGGTCTATCGCTTGAGTCCTCCGGCCATATGTGCCGGTTGTCGGCCTTTGAGCGTGGCGCCCGCGGCGCGTGAAGCGGGCTGGCACATCCGGCAGCGAAAAGTGCTCATCGAGTGAGGTTTCCCCAGTGAGGCACTTGGTTGACCCTGGGTTCGAGGGATTGAGGAAAGGAGGACGGGATGCCCGAAGGCACGCCGATTGACCGTCAGTGGGTGCTGGTGTTGGAGAATGGGGCGGTGATTGTGGATTGGGGGAACGGCCTGGCGCAGGACCTTGCGACGGGCGATTTCCTGCGTTTCGAGGAGCGCCAGGTGAGTCATGTGGCCTATGATGAGGAGTTGGCGCTCTTGGTGCGTCAGGGGCGCATCTTGGCCTATGACCGCCGGCTGGTGTATTTGGGCAGTTTGCCCGACCTGCCCCGGAGAAGCATGGAGTGACACCCGACACCCTCGAAGGTTGGGGAAAAGGCTTCGTGCGCGGTAACTGCGCGCTGCGCCGATGGCGATCATTCAACCATATCGCTTGACCGAAGCCCTGCCTTGTCGCACGGAAATGCTTCCTGTTTCTGGCTTGGCGAGTACCGCTGGCTCTTGGGTGGGCCAGATGCGGTGATCCAGGCGTTATACAAGCCCAGATACGCCTGGGAGGCCTTGGTACCCCCAGGGCAGGAGACCGGCTGCCGGCGACTTGACATCGTACGCTGGGACTGGATGGCCTTCCCCTGGGTGTGGAGCGTGAGCCTTTCCTCGACCACACGGGGCTACACACCATCTGGCGGCAAGGCCGCCTTTGACTATACGGGGGAATATCGCTCACTGTTGGAGTACATTGCTCTGCATGGATGGGAGGGCGAAGTAAGGTGGTGGATGAGGCGTTACGCCCTGCCGCGTTGGTGGACCTGGGGATATCTCTGGCGCATCCCCTTGGGATCGCGGTTTTCAGGGTAGGGGCGGATGGCGGAGTACCGCCGCGCTTTGGGGGAGAGTGTGCCCTCGCTGTTGGCCTTTGGGAGGCGGAACGTGCCGATTGGCTTATCATGGGCGGCTATCGGCGCGGCCCGTTGGTCGAGCGACTCATCGGCAGCACGGTGAACGGCGTCCTGAACCAGGCGCGCCGACCGGTGTTGTTGGTTCGCTGAAGGAGGGTGTTGAACATGTGCCCCCGGATGGGGTGCTGGTACAATAGATTGGAGGGAGTGCCGCTCTCTCGGAGTGGTTCGCAATCTGTTAGTGCGTAGGAGACTTTCCATGGAATATGAAGCCATTATTGGATTGGAAATCCACATTCAACTGAACACCGAGACCAAAATCTTTTGTGGCTGCAAGGCCGATTCCTGGGGCGATCCGCCCAACACGAACATTTGCCCGGTGTGCACCGGTCAGCCGGGGGTGTTGCCGGTGCTGAACCGGGCGGTGGTGGAAAAGGCGGCCCTCCTGGCCGCGGCGATGCATGCTGAGGTGCAGGAGGTCTCGTTCTTTGACCGGAAAAATTACTTTTACCCGGACCTCCCCAAGGGGTACCAGATTTCCCAGTTTGATCAGCCCCTGGCGAAGGGCGGGTATCTGGACCTCCCCATGCCTGAAGGGTACACCCGCAGGGTGTCCATCATCAAGATGCACATCGAGGAAGACGCCGGGAAGACGAAGTACGAGAACGGCCGGCGGCTGATCGACTTCAACCGCTGCGGGGTGCCTTTGGTGGAGATGGTCACCGGGCCGGATTTGCGCTCCCCCGATGAGGCGGCGCATTTCCTCATCCGTTTGCGCCAGTTGGTGCGCTGGCTGGATGTTTCCGAGGGCAACATGGAAAAGGCGCACATCCGTTGCGATGCCAATGTGTCCATTCGCCCGACAGGCGCCGATTACCTCAACCCGAAGACGGAAATCAAAAATGTGAACTCCATCGAATCGGTCCGCGAGGCCATCGCGACGGAGATCAAGCGCCAGATTCGCGAGGTGGAAGCCGGGCGAGAAATTCAGGCCTGGACCCTGGAATGGGACGAGGATGCGGGCGTGCTACACAAGATGCGCTCCAAGGAGACTGAGGCCGATTATCGCTACTTTCGCGAGCCGGATTTGTTGCCCTTGGTTCTCGACCCGGCCTGGAAGGAACGCATTCTCAGCCGCCTGCCCGAACTGCCCCTGGAGCGCCGCGCCCGCTTTATGGAGGCTTATGGTTTGCCCGAATATGATGCGGATATCCTCACCGCAGAGCGCAGCCTTTCGGAGTACTACGAGGCAGCGCTCAAGGCTTACGGCGGTGACCCCAAGCGGGTGTCCAACTGGGTGATCAATGAGGTGCTGCGCTTGCTCAACGAGCGGGGCTTGACGGCGGCGGCGTTGCGCGTCAAACCGGAGCATCTGGCCCGCATCATTCAGTTGGTGGACGCCGGGACGGTCAACACCTCCACCGGCAAGGCCTTGGTGGAAAAGGTGCAGGATACGGGAAAGGCCCCGGACCGCATCGTGGAAGAGGAGGGGTTGGCTCAGGTGAGCGACGAGGGCGCGCTCCGGGCCATTTGTGAGCAAATTGTGGCGAACAACCCCGATGAGGTGGCGAAGTACCGGGACGGCAAGACGGGGCTCATCGGCTGGTTTGTCGGCCAGGTCATGCGCGAGACGCGCGGCAAGGCCAACCCCAAAGAGGTACAGCGCATCTTACGCGAGTTGTTGGAGGGATAGCCTGGCCCTTAGTCGAAATGTTGACCTGCGTGGCAAGTTGTGGCATAATCGGCGCACCAGCGAAAGCCCGAAAAGGCGACGATGGAGACGAGTAGGCCCGAAACGGCCCCCAGCGAGCCCGGGGATGGTGTGAGCCGGGCGGGTACGGCGGGCTGAAAATCCCTCCGGAGCCGCAAACCGAACGGTCGTCCGAGGCGACTTAGTAGGGGCGCCGGTCTCGCCCACCGTTATCCGGGCGCGGGTATATCCTTGAGCGGAGATGCTCTGAGGGCACGGCAGGTGCCCTCAAATCCGGCTCGAGGCCGTACTCGGTGGAGCGCCCACCTTTATGGGGTGGGAAGCAGGGTGGTACCGCGGGAGGTCCCCTCTCGTCCCTGAGTGGACGAGAGGTTTTTTTGTTCTGATCCTGGTTGATGGAGGTGTCCTCATGGCGTTTCGTCCGGTTTCGCCCAAGGTCAAGTTCCCGCAAGTCGAAGAGCAGGTGCTCAAGTTCTGGCGCGAACATGAAGTGTTCCGCAAAACCGAGGAGACGCGTCGCGGAGGGCCGGAGTTTGTGTTCTACGAGGGCCCGCCTACGGCCAACGGCAGGCCTGGGGTGCACCATGTGCTCTCGCGGTCGTTCAAGGACATCTTCCCCCGCTACAAGGTCATGCGGGGCTACCATGTGATCCGCCGCGGAGGATGGGATACCCACGGCTTGCCCGTGGAGTTGGAGGTGGAGAAGAAACTGGGCTTCACCAGCAAGCGCCAGATCGAGGAGTACGGCGTCGCCAAGTTCAACAAGTTGTGCCGCCAGTCGGTGTTCGAATACATTCAGGACTGGGAGAAACTCACCGAGCGCATCGCCTTTTGGGTGGACCTGGACAACGCCTATGTCACTTACCGCAACGAGTACATCGAATCCATCTGGTGGATTTTGAAGAATTTCTGGGACCGGGGGCTGCTGTACAAGGACTACAAGGTGGTGCCCTATTGCCCGCGCTGCGGTACGCCCCTGGCCGACCACGAGGTGGCGCTGGGCTACAAGGAGACGGAAGACCCCTCGGTCTATGTGCGGATGCCGCTGGTGGACGAGGAGGGCACTTCGCTCCTGGTGTGGACGACCACGCCCTGGACGTTGCCGGCCAATGTGGCCGTGGCGGCGCACCCCGAGGTGACCTATGTCAAGATCCGGCGCCCGTTGCCTGATGGAGGTGAGGAGTGCCTCATCTTGGCCGAGCCGCTGCTTCAGGCGGTGTTCGGAGAGGAGCCGGTGGAGGTGGTCGAGCGCTTCCCCGGCAAGGCGCTGCAGGGCAGGCGCTATCGCCCGCTGTTCACCTTCGTGCCGCTGGACAAACCGGCTCACTTCGTAGTGCTGCAGGATTTCGTGACCACCGAAGACGGCACCGGGCTGGTGCACATGGCCCCGGCTTTCGGCGCCGAGGACATGCAGACGGCCAAAGAGCACGACCTGCCCGTGGTGCTCACCGTGAATCCCGACGGCACCTTCATCCAGGCAGTGCGCCCCTGGGCTGGGATGTTCGTCAAGGACGCCGACCCGCTGATCATCGAAGACCTGGAACGCCGTGGCCTGCTCTTCCGCGCTGGAACCTACGAGCACACCTACCCCTTCTGCTGGCGTTGCAGTACCCCCTTGCTGTACTACGCCCGTTCCACCTGGTACATCCGCACCACGGATTTCAAGGACCGCCTGGTGGCCCTCAACGAGGAGATCAACTGGGTGCCCGCCCACATCAAGCACGGGCGCTTCGGCAACTGGTTGGAGAACAACATCGACTGGGCCCTGGGCCGTGAACGCTATTGGGGTACGCCGTTGCCCATCTGGGAATGCCAGCATTGCGGCCATAGGGAGGCCGTCGGCTCTGTGGCCGAACTTTCCGAAAAGGTGGGCCGCGACCTAAGCGGCATGGATCTGCACCGCCCTTATGTGGATGAGGTAACTTACACCTGCTCCGAGTGCGGGGGCGTGATGAAGCGCGTGCCCGAACTCATCGATGTCTGGTTCGATTCCGGGTCCATGCCTGTGGCCCAGTGGCACTATCCCTTCGAGAACCAGGAGACCTTCCAGAAGCAGTTCCCTGCCGACTTTATCTGTGAGGCCGTGGATCAGACCCGGGGCTGGTTCTACTCCCTGCACGCCATCAGCACCCTGCTTTTCGACAGCGTGGCCTTCAAGAATGTGGTGTGTTTGGGGTTGATTCTGGATGAGAAAGGCCAGAAGATGTCCAAATCCCGGGGGAATGTGGTGAACCCTTGGGATGTGCTCAACGTCCACGGGGCGGATGCGCTGCGATGGTATTTGTACACCGCTGGTCCGCCGGGAGACAACCGCCGGTTTTCGGTCAACCTGGTGGGGGAGGTGGTGCAGAATTTCCTGCTCACCCTGTGGAATGTGTACGCCTTCTTCGTCACTTACGCCAATCTGGACGGCTGGCAGCCTGACCCCAACCGGCAGCCTGCCTACAGCGATCTGGACCGCTGGCTGCGATCCTACCTTCACACCCTGGTGCGCGATGTGACCCAGGCGCTGGAGTCCTACGACGCCCTGGGCGCGACGCGGCCCATCGAGACCTTTGTGGAGCGGTTGTCCAACTGGTACCTGCGGCGCTCGCGCCGGCGCTTTTGGCGCGGGGCCAGCGGCGACGACGAGGACAAGTATGCGGCCTACGCCACCCTGTATGAAGCCCTGGTGACGCTGAGCCACCTGATCGCGCCCTCCATGCCTTTCCTGGCCGAGGAACTTTACCAGAACCTGGTGCGCTCGGTGAATCCGGAAGCGGCCGAGTCGGTGCATCTGGCCACCTGGCCGGAGGTGGACGAAGAGGCCATTGATGAGGCGCTGAACCGTGAGATGGAACTGGTGATGAGGTTGGCCTCTCTGGGCCACGCGGCCCGCGCCCAGGCGGGGATCAAAGTGCGCCAGCCCCTGCCGGCCGTGGCCTTTGCCGTGGGGCGGGCCGGCGAGGGTGAGGTGGTACGGAAATACGCCGACCTGCTGGCCGACGAACTCAATGTGAAGGAAGTGCGCCTGCTGGGCTCCGCTGGCGAAGCCCTTACCTACAGCCTGAAGCCGTTGCCCAAGCAGTTAGGGCAGAAGTACAAGTCCCTGTTCCCTAAGATTCGGCAGGCCATTCTGGCGCTGGAGGCCTCCGAGGCGTCGCAGCGGCTGCTGGCTGGTCAATCCATCCAGGTGACGGTGGACGGCACCACGTACGATATCCTGCCCGAAGAGGTCGAGGTGATCATGGAGGCCAGGACCGGCATGGCCGTGGCCTCGGAGGGGGCCTATCTGGCGGCGCTGGACACCACCATCACGCCGGAACTGCGGCGCGAGGGCCTGGCCCGCGAGTTCGTGCGCCGGGTGCAGAACCTGCGCAAGGAGGCCGGGCTGGAAGTGGCCGACCGCATCCGGCTGACCTATCAGGCCACGCCTGACCTGGCCGAGGCGGTCGAAGCCTTCCGGGAGTACATCATGGGCGAGGTTCTGGCCGTGGAGATGCAGGCCGCTGAGCCGCCTACGGAAGTCGCCCGCGCCGAGGCCGCCTTTGACGGCGAAAAGGTGACGCTGGGCATCGTGAAAGCGTAGCGGCGTGGCAAGCGTGAGCCGAAAAAAGGCCTGACAGGTTACCTGTCAGGCCTTTTTGGTTGGGTTGGGGCCGCCGTGTGGGGCGGTGTGATGGAAATGGGCCAACGCTGTGCATCCAGGGGGGCTTTTCCACCGGAGAAGGAGGGCGGGGGGCGTCAGGCCTTGGGCCGACCCGACTTGCCGTTGTGCGTCGCCACAATCTCAGCCAGAATGCCCAGGGTGATTTCCTCCGGCGCAGCGCCCAGGTCGAAGCCCACCGGCCCGTGAATGCGGGCCAGGTCCTCCTCGCTGAGCCCTTCCTCGCGCAGCGCTTTGCGCCGCGCCGCCTGGGTGCGGCGGGAGCCCAGCAGGCCCACATAACCCACCGGGCTGCGTAGCGCCGTGGCCAGGGCCGGCACATCGATTTTCGGGTCGTGGGCCAGGGCGACCACCGCGTCGCTGGGCCGCAGGGCATCGGCGGGGAGGGCGTCCTGGGGCCAGGCCACGACGACCTCGTCGGCCATGGGGAAGCGTTCCGCGGTGGTGAAGGCGCGGCGGGGGTCCACCACGCGCACGCGGTAGCCCACCGTCTTGGCTCAGCGGGCCAGGATTTGCCCTAAGTGCACCGCGCCGACGATGGTCAGCGTGGGGGGCGGGGCGCAAACCTGCACGAAGCACTCGCCCACCGGCGTGGAGCGACGCTCGGCCAGCGGGCCGGGGAAGGCGCCTTCCAACGCCGGGGCCAGGTCTGCGCGGCCCTTCTGACGGCCATCCGGCCAGGCCAGCAGGTGGCCTTCACCGCTCAGGTGGGCCACCCAGGCCACGGTCTCGCCGCGGGCGAGGGCGTCCAGCAAGGCGCGGTGCATGGCGGTGAGAGGTTCGATGTACACGCTCATCTCCCCGTCGCAGGCCAGGCCCACCTCCCAGCCCTCCTCGTCCACCACGCGAAAGGTGACCTGCTTGGGCGCGTTGGTTTGCAGCACCTCCTGGGCTTCCTGGAAGACCACACCTTCCACGCATCCCCCGCTGACCGAGCCGGCCATCTTGCCCGAAGCGGTCACGGCCATCCAGGCGCCGACGGGGCGCGGGGTGGGGCGCTGGGCGTGCACCACCACCGCCACGGCGATGGGCTCTTCTTGTTCCAGCCAGGTTTGGACCTCGGAAAGGATTTCTTTCATACACAGGTAACTCCTTGGTGGAGGTAGGGAAAGTATACCGCAGGGAAGGCTTTTACGGCTTTGGCTCTGTCTCCCGGCGCCTCTCCAGAAGCGGGAGCCAGGGTTGGCCCTGCGCACCGTCACTTCACCAGCCTGGGACGATGGGGTAAAATAAGCCCCATGAGCGCCCTTGCTGAGGAGTTTCCCTACTATCCGGTGAGTGCAGCCAGTGATGAGGACGAGGGGGTAGTGCGCCCCACACGGGTGATGATCGACCTGAATGCCCTGGCGGACAACTTCCAGGCCATCCGTCAACGAGTGGCTCCGTCTAAGGTGATGCCCATCCTCAAGGCCAACGCTTACGGCCACGGCCTGGTGCCTGTGGCCCGCCTGATGGAGCGTCTGGGAGCGGATTACTTAGGGGTGGCCGTGCTGGAAGAGGGAATTCTATTGCGGAAAATGGGGATCCGGACCCCGATCCTGGTGCTGGGCGGCATTTGGGGCAGTCAGGTTCCCCTTTTTCTCAAATACGACCTAACGCTCGCGGCGTCCTCGATCGAGAAATTACAGCAGATTGATCAGGCGGCTGAGGCCCTAGGCACGGTGGCGCGTGTCCACTTGAAAATTGATACCGGTATGGAGCGCATCGGCGTGCATTTCTACAGTGCTGAGGCCTTTCTCGAAGCCTCGCTGAAATGCCGCCATGTCCAGGTGGAGGGCATCTTTTCCCACTTTGCTAATGCGGATGCTGCGGATTTGACCTCGTCCCGGCTGCAATTGGAGCGGTTTCAAGAGGTGTTGCGCTTCTATGAGAAGCGCAGCCTGCCTTTGCCCATGTGTCACATGGCCAATTCGGCGGCCATTCTACGGTTGCCGGAGGCCTATTTTGATTTGGTGCGCCCTGGCATATTGCTTTACGGAGTGTATCCCTCCCCCGAAGTGCCGCGCACCGTGGCCGTCCGCCCGGCATTGACCTGGGTCTCTCGGGTGGTGTATTTCAAAGTGACCAAGCCGGGCCATCCGGTGAGTTACGGCTGGACCTGGAAGCCGCAGCGGATGACCCGCATCGTCACCGTCCCGGTCGGATATGGTGATGGCTACTTCCGTGCCATGTCCAACAAGGCTCAGGTGCTTATCCGCGGGAAGCGTTACCCCCAGGTGGGACGGATCTGCATGGATCAAATGATGGTGGATATCGGTTGGGAGAGCGCCTACAACGGCGATGAAGTAGTGCTGATCGGCTGTCAGGGCGAGGAGTGCATCACCGTGGAGGACCTGGCTGCCTGGGCTGACACGATTCCGTATGAAATCCTGACCAACATCAACACCCGGGTGCCGCGCATTTATATCGGCGATGGTGTGGGCGAGGCTGAGGGCCGATGAAACACTGGATGTCCTGGGTGGTATGGGGCGTGGGGCTTTTGCTGACCGCTTGTGGGTGGACTATGCCCGCTGCCCCTGCTCTCGAAGGGACGGCCACCTGGACCCCCCTGGCCCCTGCTGCGCCTACGGCCACGGTGCTGTCCTCGACCACCGCACCTCAGCACACGCGCCTGCCCTCGCCGACAGCCCGGCCTGATGGGAGGGACTTGGCGTCCCCTTCGCCTGCCGCGAGCCCTTTGGCCCCCACGGTCACTGCTTTTGTGCCCCCGACGGGGACGGCGACGGCCCCGCCCTCGCCCACATTCACCCCCACATCTGCCGGGCTGCCAGGCGCCACGCCGTGGCCTTCCCCCCAGGCGACGGCCACTGCCCCGCCTCCCACGCGAGAGATGCTCCCCTCGCCCACGCTGGAACCGCCCTCGGCCACGCCTGTTCCTCCGACGGTGGCGGTTTCTCCGACCGTGACGGCTACGCCTGCGCCGCCCAGCGCGACGCCCACTGCCACGATGGCCCTGCCCACACCTTCGGCGACCGCCCCGTTGGCCTCGTGTGCAGTCGACGGCAACGCGACTTACGAAGCCCAACTGTTGGCGTTGATCAACCAGGAGCGACAGGCTCAAGGTTTGTCTCCCCTGGCCATGGAGCCTCACCTTCAAGAGGCCGCGCGTGCTCATAGCGAAGACATGGCCTGCAACGGTTTCTTTGCCCACACCGGCTCGGACGGTTCCACGTTCGCCGATCGGGTGTTGCATTTTGGTTATGCCTTTTCCTATGTTGGCGAGAACATTTACGCGGGAAGTGGGCCGTACAACAGCCCGGAAGCGGTGTTCAACGCCTGGCTGAACAGCCCGCCCCATCGGGAGAACATGCTCAACCCCAACTTTATCCATGTGGGTATTGGTTATTGCTACGCCCCGGAAAGCCCCTACGGCAGTTACTGGACGGCCGATTTTGGCCGACCGTAGCGCGGTCGTATTCCCGATTATGGAGCCCCCTCATGCGTCAATGGTGGAAAACAGGGAGTGTGTTGCTGCTCGCCGCTTTGGTCGTGGCTGTGGACCAGTACGCCAAAGCGTGGATTCGCCAGGCCTTGCCTTATGGTGCGGTGTGGTCGGCGCCCTGGGCCGAAACCCTGCCCTGGCTGCGCATCGTGCACTGGAGCAACCCCGGCGCGGCCTTTGGTTTGTTTCAGCAAGCCGGGCCGCTGTTCACGGCGCTGGCTGTGGTGGTGGTGCTGGCCATGCTGTTCCATCTTCCCCAGATGCAACGCGAACCCTGGCTGATGCGTCTTGGCCTGGGGTTGGTGTTGGGCGGCGCCCTGGGCAATCTGGTGGATCGGCTGACCCAGGGTGTGGTCACGGATTTCATCGCGGTGGGCGCTTTTCCGGTGTTCAACCTGGCCGACGCTTCCATCACCGTAGGGGCTGTGGCCATCCTGCTGGCGGGCTGGGCCTCCGGTCAAGATGCGGAAGCCGGGCAGGAGACCCTGACGGAAGAACCGGAGGAAAAGGTGCCCCATGAGTGAGCAGGAAGTGAAGCGGTTTCGGTTCACCGGAGACACGCCTCAGCGACTGGATAAGTTTTTGGTGACCTGCTTTCCCAACCAGTCGCGCTCTCGCCTCCAGATGTGGATCAAGGAAGGGCTGGTGTTGGTCAATGGGCGCCCGGCAGGCAAAGCCGGGCAGATGCTGGAGGGAGGCGAGGAGGTTGAGGTGCACGTCCCGCCGGTGCGGCCTACCGAGGTGGTGCCCGAGCCCATCCCGCTGGACATCCTCTTCGAGAACCGCGATGTCCTAGTGGTGAACAAGCCCGCTGGGATGGTCGTCCACCCGGGACCGGGCAACGAGCGCGGCACGTTGGTCAACGCCGTGCTGGCCTATGTGCCGGATTTGCAGGGGGTGGGCGGAATGCTCCGCCCTGGCATCGTCCATCGGTTGGACAAGGACACTTCCGGGGTGATCATTGTGGCCAAAAACGACCGGGCCCACCGCTTTTTGCAGCAGCAGTTCAAGGAGCGCGCCACAGAGAAAGTGTACCTAGCTCTGGTGGACGGCGCACCGCCCACGCCGAAGGGCCGTATCGAGGCCCCCATCGGCCGCGACACCACCCACCGCCAGCGGATGAAAGTGGTGCCGCCGGGCAAAGGCCGCGAAGCGGTCACGATTTACCACACGGTGGAGCGCCTGCCGGCGCACACCTTGTTGGAAGTGCATCCGCTCACCGGGCGAACCCATCAGATCCGGGTGCATCTGGCCTTTTTGGGGTGTCCGGTGGTGGGCGATACGGTGTATGGACGCCGCAAGCCCACGCTGAGCCTGGGGCGTCACTTTTTGCACGCCTATCGCCTGACCATCACCCTGCCTGGGGAACAAGTATCGCGTACCTTCGAGGCCCCCTTGCCGCCCGAGTTGGAGGCGGCCCTGGAAGAGGCGCGCCAGAAGTAACAGGATGGCTGTCAAGCGCGGTCGCTCAAACGCTCACCGCTCAGGGCGTGGTGCCCCAGGCGAGGTCGGATCAGGAAAGCCGAAGGAGGAACGATGGACTGGATCGATTTGCGCTCGGATACCGTAACCTGGCCCACTCCGGCCATGCGTGAGGCCATGGCGCGCGCGGCCGTAGGAGACGATGTGTACGGCGAGGACCCGACGATCCATCGCCTGGAAGCGCGGGCCGCTGAGTTGACGGGTAAAGAGGCCTGCCTGTTTGTGGCTTCGGGCACCATGGGCAACCTGGTCGCGGTGTTCACCCATTGTCAGCGGGGAGATGAGGTGATTTTGGGCGACAAGGCCCACATGTTTGTCAACGAAGGTGGCGGTATGGCGGCGCTGGGGGGCGTGCATCCCCATCCGGTGCCTAACCGCGCCGACGGCGGCCTGGATATGGACGCGGTGCAGGCCGCCTTGCGCGATCCGCACAACCCTCATCACCCCCGCTCGCGTCTGGTGACCCTGGAGAACACCCACAATATTTGCGGCGGTGTGGCCGTGCCCCTGGAACACATGCGTGAGGTGGCCGACTGGGCGTACGCCCACGGCCTGTCCGTCCATCTGGACGGCGCGCGGCTGTTCAACGCGGCCCTGGCTTTGGGCGTCCCAGCGCGCGAGGTGTGCGCTCCTGTGGATTCGGTGATGTTTTGCCTGAGCAAAGGGCTGAGCGCACCGGTGGGGTCGCTGCTCTGCGGTTCGGCGGCCTTCATCGCCGAGGCCCGCCGCTGGCGCAAGATGGTGGGCGGCGGGATGCGCCAGGTTGGCGTGCTGGCGGCAGCGGGTTTGGTGGCCCTGGAGGAAATCCTCCCCCGGTTGGCCGAGGACCATCGCCGGGCGCGACAACTGGCTCAGGGGTTGCAGCAAATCCCGGGCGTGTCTCTGGATTTTGGGCTGCCCCAGACCAACATGGTCTATTTCTCCCTCACCGAGGAGGTGCCCTGGGATGCCGCTGAGGTGGCGCGCCGTTTGGAGGCCCGGCGGATCAAAGTCGATGTGGAAGGCCCCCGCCGGTTTCGCCTGGTGACCCACTACTGGATTGACGATCAGGCGGTCGAAACCGTGATGCAGGCCTTCCAAGAGGTGTTGGGAACCCGGCCCTGAGCGCCCGCTCTAACGGAAATCTTATACCCCTCCGGTAAAATCAAGGCGCTGGTGTGTGTCGCCTTGCGAGTGTTGGTGTGTTCAGGTGCACAGGGAGGGGACGATGCAAGAGTATATTTTTGAGGTCAACGAAGCCGATTTTGACACGCATGTGCTGGAACGCTCCACGCGACTTCCGGTGATCGTGATTTTCACCGCGCCCTGGTGTACCCCCTGCGAGGTCTTGAACCCCATGCTGGAGCGCCTGGTGCAGGATGCGGAGGGGGCGCTGGCGCTGGCCAGGGTCAATGTGGACGAAAATCCGCGCCTCGCGGCGCGCTTTGAGGTGAAGACATTGCCCCTGGTGCGGGTGTTCGTCAACCGTCAGGTGGTGGCCGGCTTTGCGGGGACGCCCACGGAGGCGCAATTACGGCAGTTTGTGCGCCGTTTGGCCCCCAATCAGGGTAACCTGCAACGCGAGCGCGGCTTGTCCCTGGTGCGAAGGGGGCAATGGGCCGAGGCGGAAGCCGCCCTGCGTGCCGTCCTGGCCGAGCGGGCAGACGACCCCGCGGCCCGGCTGGGCCTGGTGAAGGCCTTGCTGGCCCAGGGGCGTGCCGAGGAGGCGCTGGACTGGCTGACCAACTTTCCCCCCAGCAAGGAGTACAGCGAGGCCCAGATGCTCCGCCCGCTGGCCGAGGCGCTGGCCGAGGCGTTTCGGGACGCCGATTTGAGCCCCAAGGAGAGTGATGACCTTTTGGAGGCCATCTACCGGCGGGCCTTGCGCCTGGTGGCGGCGGGGAATTTGCCTGCGGCCATGGACGGTTTGCTGGAAGTGCTGCGCCGGGACAAGCGCTACCGCCGGGGCGAAGCCCATCAGGTGGCGTTGGCCGTGTTGGCGCTCATGGACCCCGACGCTCCGGAGACGCGTCAGTATCGTCAGGAATTGGCGATGGTCTTGTTCTAAGCGGTTCTGGCCCCTCTGCCCGCGCTTGACGCCATGCCGTAAAGAGTATACAATCCATTTCGCGCGGCCTTTGCCTGATATCACCGCGGTGTTCCCTGAGTAAAGCGAGCAGCCGAAGAGCCTTCACCCCTTGCTGCGGGGCCAAGATGCCGCTGCGGGCCGCCGTTAAGGGTAGTCTGCGCCTCGGTTTCTTGACATATTTTTCTGGAGGGTATGGTGATGGAGCGCAAAGAGCGGAAAACCGTGATTGGTGCGGCGTTGGGGGAGTGCGTGCATGTGGCCGGTGTAATGCGCTTTCTGCGCTTGGCTGAGCAGGCCGGCTGGCGCACCGTGTTCCTCGGCCCGGCTACCCCCATCGAAAAAGTGCTCGAAGCCGCCCGCCGGGAAAAAGCCGACCTGGTAGGCGTTTCTTACCGCCTCACCCCTGAAACCGGCGAGCGCCTGCTCGCCGAGTTCGCCGAGGCCGCCGACGACCTGCGCGTCCAGGGCGTGCGCTTCGTCTTCGGCGGCACGCCCCCCGTGGCCGAACGCGCCCGGAAGCTGGGTTTCTTCGATATGGTCTTCGACGGCACCGAGTCCCCCGACCAAGTGCTGGCCTACCTCAAGGGTGCCGACCCCACCCACTTCACCGAGCAGGACTTCCCCCAAGCCACGGTGGAGCGCATTCGCTGGAAGGCGCCCTATCCCCTCATCCGTCACCACTTCGGCCTGCCCAGCCTGGAGGCCACCGAGGCGGGCATCGCCCGCATCGCTGAAGCGGGTGTGCTCGATGTGATTTCCCTGGGCACCGACCAGGACGCCCAGGAGAACTTCTTCCACCCCGAACGGCAGGACCCGCGCCGACGCGGCGCCGGGGGCGTGCCTGTGCGCTCGCCGGAGGACTTCCGCCGCCTCTACCGGGCCAGCCGACGGGGGAACTTCCCCCTCATGCGCACTTACACCGGCACCGACGACTTCATCAAACTGGCCGAGATGTATGTTGAAACCATCCACATCGCCTGGGCGGCCATCCCCCTCTTTTGGTTCAATCGCATGGATGGCCGCGGCCCCTGGGACCTGGAAGGCTCCATCCGCGAGCATCAGAAACTCATGGCCTGGTACGGCGAGCGCGACATCCCTGTGGAGGTCAACGAACCCCACCACTGGGGGATGCGCGATGCGCCCGATGTGATCTTCGTGGTGGCTGCCTACCTCTCCGCCTACAACGTGAAGGCCATGGGCGTGCAGGACTACATCGCCCAACTCATGTTCAACAGCCCCGCTGACCTCTCGGACAAAATGGACCTGGCCAAGATGCTGGCCGTGCTGGAGGTGATCGCGCCCCTGGCCGACGCGGACTTCCGCATCTACCGCCAGACGCGCACCGGTTTGCTCAGTTACCCGGTGGACGCGGATTACGCCCGCGCCCACCTGGCGGCCAGCGTGTACCTGCAGCTGGCCCTCAAGCCGCACATCGTCCATGTGGTGGGCTACACCGAGGCCGAACACGCCGCCACGGCCGAGGAGGTCATCGAATCCTGCAAGCTGGCCCGCCGGGCCATCGAGAACGCCTTGCGCGGCCAGCCGGATATGACACGCGACCCCGAAGTGCAGGCCCGCAAGGAAGAACTCATCGCCGAGGCCCAGGTCACCCTGGAGGCCATCCGCAACCTGGCCGCGCCGGGGGTGGACGACCCGCTCACCGACCCGACCACCCTGACCAAGGCGGTGACCACCGGCATGCTCGACGCACCACAGTTGCAGAACAACCCTTACGGACGCGGGCAAATCGTCACCCGCATCGATGAGCGGGGCGCCTGCGTGACAGTGGACCCTGAGACGGGGAAACCGCTGAATGAACGGGAGCGGCTGACCCGCCTGGGGGTGCTCTGAACCCAGGGGGAGGGCGTGCCCCCGGTGTCCGGCCCGACCTGGACCCGAGGGAGGTCCGGCCCTTAGTAGCCCGGTGCCATCCCGGTAGGATATCCTCTATCCTGCATACAAGGAGGTCTGCGATAACCCGACAACCCGCGGCAACCATCCCGGAATAGGGCTATCTCTTGCAGGAGCCGCCTTATCCTCAGGCGCCCGGCGGCACCCGGCTGGATATTGCCCTGTTGGGCCAGCCTTCCGGGCGCCACTTCGACCCCTACAAAGCCGAATTTCCGGTGGTGATGACCTATCCCTGGGAGGGTCGTCCCCGGCATCAGGTGGTGGCGGGGGCGTGCGCGTATGGAACCACAGGGACGAGGAGGTGAGTTGGTTTACCTTCGACGGCACGTGGAACTGGAGCATCACCCGGCTACACCCTGGTCCGGTTGACCTCGCCGGCGCCCATCCTGGAGGTGGGCCCGGAGGATGAGAGGGTGCTCCTGCTGGCTCAGGAGGCCGAGGAATTGCTGGCCCAACGCAAGGCGGCTCATTTGGAGGACCACCTGGAGTGGCTGGCCCAACGACTGGCCCAGGCCGACCTGTGGGTGCTGTACTGCGCCGTGTTGCAGGCGCTGGCGGCCAAATTCGCCCGCCTGCCCAAAGAGCCGGTGGAGGAGTGCTTCCTGGCCTTCCGGCATCGGCAGATGCAACACCTGCGGGAGGCGGAGCGCTGCCCGCATCCCCTCCCCCCGCTGGAAGACCTGCTGTAACTTGCCTCCCCCTGCGCCATCCGCACGCCAATCGCACATCACTCCCTGCGGAGGTGCCTCATGAACGCTTTGCGCATCGCCATCGTGTACACCATCACCGAGCCCAAGGTGAATGGGGCGGCGGTTGAAGCAGGTGGCCCCCGAAGCCGATGCCACCCTGCACGCCATCGGTCAGGCGCTGCGGGAGGGCGGTCACGAGGTGCTCTTCATGCCCTCCGGGTTGGACCTCCCCCAACGCCTGGCCGTGGAGTTCGTGGACCTGGTCTTCAACCTGTCCACCGGCGTCGGAGGCGGCAGCCGTCAGACCCTGGTTCCGGCCATGCTGGAAGCCATGGGAGTTGCCTTTACTGGCTCCATAGTGTGGCGCGCGCCCTGACGCTGGACAAGGCCCGCACCAAGGCCGTGATGGCCTACCATGGTGTTCCCACATTACCCTTCCAGGTGATGGTCACCGGTGAGGAGCCGCTCGACCCGGCTATGGGCTTCCTGGCCCTCGTCAAGCCCTTGCGTGAAGGCTCGAGCATTGGCATTGACGCCGGGCCATCGTGTGGGACGATGGCGGCGCTGCAGGACCGCGTGTGCTGGGTGCGGGCGACTTTGAACGAACCGGCGCTGGTGGAGCGCTACATCACCGGCCGTGAGTTCACCGTGGGTGTGGTGGGCAACGGAGCGCGCCTCGAGGTGCTGCCCATCCTGGAGCGGGTCTTCGTCGGCGAGGGGCCGGCCTTCGAGCCCGTGCCGGAGCACGCCGACTGGATCGGCTCGGAGTGCCCTGCCCGCCTGGACGAGGCCACCGCAGCGCGTCTGGCTGACCTTTCGCGGCGGGCCTTTCAGGCCCTGGGGTGCGCCGATTACGCCCGCCTGGACTGGATGCTGGACGGCGAGACCGGCGAAGTGGTTCTGTTGGAGGAGAGCAGCCTGCCAAGGCTCAAGCCGGGTTACAGCAACCCGCTGGTCATGGCCCAGGCGGCGGGATGGGGCTACGAAGGCCTGTTCTGGCGCATCGTGGCCGAAGCCGCGGCGCGGCACAGCCTTGCCCCCGCATCCGAGGTCAACCTGTCCCCTGGAGAAGAAAGGAGGCGTGCATGAGCACGGTGAGTCGCTACACTGTGGTAGGCGCTGGGCATGGCGGCAAAGCCATGGCCGCCCACCTGGCGCTGATGGGGTTTGAGGTCATGCTGTACAACCGCACCCCGGCCAACATTGCCGGCATTCAGGCCCGGGGGGGCATTGAACTGCTCTCGCCGGAGGGAGGGGGCTCCGGCTTTGGGCGTCTGGTCAAGGCCACCAGCGACATCGGCGAGGCCGTGCGCTTTGGCCAGGTCATCATGGTCGTGGTGCCCTCCAACGCCCATCGGCCGCTGGCGGCCCAAATGGCTCCCCATCTGCAGGCCGGGCAAATCGTGGTGCTGCATCCTGGGCGCACCTTTGGGGCGTTGGAGTTTCGCCACATCTTGCGTCAACAGGGCGTGGGGGGAGGGGTGCTGGTAGCCGAAGCGCAGACCTTTATCTACGCCTCGCGCTCCGAGGGTCCGGCCCAGGCGCGGATTTTCCGTGTCAAAGAGGCGGTGCCTCTGGCGGCTTTGCCCGCCACCGACACGCCGCGCGTGTTGGAGGCGCTGCGCCCGGCTTACCCCCAATTCATCGACGGTGTGGATGTGCTTCACACCGGGCTGAACAACATTGGCGCCATCTTTCATCCTACCATCACCCTGCTCAACGTCGGCTGGATCGAGGCCACCGGCGGCGAGTTTCAGTTTTATCTGGACGGCGTGACGCCTACGGTGGCCCGCATCATGGAGGTCATCGACCGCGAGCGAGTGACCGTGGCAGCGGCGTTGGGCGTGCGGGCCATCACCGCCCGCGCGTGGTTGCAGATGGCCTACGACGCGCGGGGGAACAACCTCCACGAGGCCATTCACAACCAGCCGGGATACCGCGGCATCAAAGCGCCTTCCACCTTGCAGCACCGCTATTTGCTGGAAGATGTGCCCATGAGCCTAGTACCCATTGCCAACCTGGGGCAACGCTACGGCGTCTCGGTGCGCGGCATGGAGAGTTTCATCCGCCTGGCCAGCATCGCCCACGGCACGGATTACTGGCGACGGGGTCGCACCCTGGAGCGACTGGGCATCGAGCACCTCAGCGTGAGCGAGTTGCAGCGCTATGTGCGCGAAGGGGTGTGGGACGCGAATTTGTGGTAAGGGCAGGGGGCGAGGGTCTTTGCCTTTCCTCTAAGCCCTGCAGGGGCGCGGAGAGGTGACGGATCGCCCCTGCGTAACCATGCGACTTCCTTCCATACGGTTCGCCACGGCCGGCGTGACGACCACGGCCGGCGTGACGACGAGCCGCCTGAAGGTGCCTCCTATTTTCGCCCCTGGGGATGAGAGGCTGTCAAAAAGGCAAATTTGCGATATAATTTGGACGCATTGGGCCGCGATGAGACAGGCTGTTTGGAGGTTGACAAATGGAAGAGCAGATTCGGGCGTTCATTCAATCGTTGGCAGACTCAGGGGCCTATAGTGAGGGTACCTTGGCCTCATATCGGGGCGACCTGCGGAAGGGTTGGCAGATGATGTCCCGGGCGAAGGGTCAAACCGTTGGGCTGGACGATCTTTCGCCGGAACTCATCCTGTCCATGATCCAGGCGGAAATCGAGGCAGGGCGCAAGCGGAGCACCATCCAGCGCCGGGTGGCCTCCTGGCGGGCCTTTGACCGTTTTTTGTTGCAATATGGCCTGCGCACGACCTCGTTCATGCCCCCTCGCGAGGCCTTAATCGCCTTATGGCAAAAGGCGGCGGAGCCCGCTCATGCGGCCTGCCTGAGCAGCGAGCAACTGCAGCAACTTTGGACGACCTTATTGCAGTCCACCCAGCGACGGGCCATCCGCGATTTGGCGCTGATTGCCTTGTTTGTCGAATGGGGCTTTCCCAGCCAAATGGTGATTCAACTGCGGGTGGAGCATGTGGATCTGGAGCGCCGGGTGGTCTATGTGCCCCAGCCGGTGATGCGTCTGGAGGAGTTCCCGCTGGAAGAGTCCTACGAACCGTTGCGGCGCTATTTGGAGCGGGGGCGGCCGGAATTCGACCCCAAGCCTGGGGAAAACGCCCTGTTCGTCAGTCAGTTGGGCCGGGGCCTGAGCCGTCAGGGCGTCTGGCAATTGATTCAGGGATGGGGCGCGGCGGCTGGCCTGTCCATCAATATGACGCCCCGCGTGCTGCGCAACACCGCCGTGTTGCGCATGATCCGCCGGGGCGAACCTCTGGAGCGCATCCAGACGGCCCTGGGGCACGCCAACCCCATTTCCACCTCCGTGCTGTTGCGCCGGGTAGAGCGCCTTTGCCGCGCTTTGCCCATGCCCATCATCCCCCGCCTGCCTGAAGAGGCACGCTAACCTTTTTTCAGGAGAACGCATGACCATGTCTTTGTCCAAACCCGAGTATTTCACCCTGGCCGACATCGATGAGGTGGTCTCGGCCATCCGTGAGCGTACGGCCTTTCAGCCGCGGATTGGCATGATCTTGGGGTCCGGGCTGGGCGCCCTGGCCGACGCTGTGGAAGCCGAGGCCGTCATTCCCTATCAGGACCTCCCTTACTGGCCGGTCTCCACGGTGGCCGGACATGCCGGACGGCTGATTTTTGGCCGTGTGGAGGGGCAGCCGGTGATGGTGATGCAGGGGCGGGCCCACTACTACGAAGGCTACCCCATGGCTCAGGTGACCCTCCCCGTGCGGGTGATGCAGCGGCTGGGCGTGGAGATGCTCATCGTGACCAACGCAGCCGGTGCGGTCAACCCCAAGTTTCACCCCGGCGACCTGATGCTCATCGTGGACCATCTGAACCTGATCGGCATGGCCGGCCCCAACCCCTTGCGTGGGCCAAATCTGGACGCTTTTGGCCCCCGTTTTCCCGATATGAGCCAGGCCTACGATCGGGCGCTCATGGCCCTGGCCCGAGAGGTGGCCCGCGAAGAAGGTTTGCCCTTGCGGGAAGGGGTGTATGTGAGTCTGGCCGGGCCTTCCTTTGAGACCCCTGCGGACCTGCGTTTCCTGCGGGCCATAGGCGTGGATGCCGTGGGGATGTCCACCGTGCCCGAAGTCATCGTGGCCCGACATGGTGGCACGCGGGTGCTGGGGATCTCCGGCATCAGCAACAAGGCCAACCTGGATGGCAACACGGTGACCACCCACGAAGAGGTGCTGGCTGCCGGAAGGTTGATCGCCCCGCGATTGACCACCCTGGTGCGGGGTGTGTTGCGTCGCCTGGAGGCCTCCGGGGCCGCCTGAAGATCGGGTGCTTCAACCGCTCCCCCCTGCAAACCCTGCCGTTGGCCTGCGCCCCCGCGCCAACGGAGCCCCCTTCTGTTGAGGATGTGATGCAAGCCCTGTTGCGTTTTCTGAAAACCTATGAGTTGGGCATTTACCTGCTTTTGGGGGTGGCGTTTTTGCTCTATTTTCGCCGGCTGCTTTTGGCCTGGCGGGTGTGGCAGGGGGCCTTGTTTGGTTTGGAGCGTGAAGAAGCCGAACGCCGTTTGCGCGGCGCTTTTCTGGGCGTGGTGCTGAGCGTGGGCTTGATGTTGACCACCTTTGCCCTGGTGACCTTTGCCACGCCGGTGCAGACCGGCCCGGTGGTCCTGCCCACGGCCACGCTGGATCTGCTGGCCACGACGCCGCCTGAGGAGGCGTCTCCCACCCCTGAGGGCACGCCTACCCCTTTGCCCACCCCAGTGCTGGACACCGGAGGGTGTGTGCCGGATCAGGTGTTCATCGCCTCCCCCCAGACCGGGGACACCATTTCCGGGGAGGTGACCATTGAGGGCACGGCGAACATCCCCAATTTCGGCTTTTACAAGGTGGAGTTCGCCCTGGCCAGCGAAGCCCTTTTCCTGACCATTGGCGTCGGACGAGTCCCGCGGGTCCAGGAACCCCTCATTGAGGGCTGGGACACCTCCCGAATCCCCCCCGGCGATTATGTCATCCAGTTGGTGGTCACCGACAATCAGGGGCAGGCCCTGCCGCCCTGTCGGGTGCGCGTGCACATTGCGGCTCCGCCCGCTCAACCGTAAACCATGATGAGCCCTCTGGAGATTCGCCCGGCTTTGGCCGCCGATATCCCTTATCTGGTGCGGCTGGATCACACCGTGGAAAGCACCCATGTCTGGCGTCTGGAGTGGAGCCACGGCGAAACGCTGGGCGCCAGGTTTCGTCCCGCGCCGCTCCCCCGGCCGGTGATCCTGCCGTATCCCTATGCGCCTGAGGCCTTTCTCGAGGACTGGCGGCGGTTGCCCGCGTTGTGGGTGGCCTTGCAAGATGGCCGCCCGGTGGGCTATGCGACCTTGCGCTGGTCGCCGGCGCCAGATGTGGCCTGGCTTTCGGACCTGGTGGTGGACTCTCCTTATCGCCGTCAGGGGATTGGACGGGCCTTGCTCCTGCATGTGCTCCACTGGGCGGCTCAACAGGGATACCGCCGTTTGGTGTGGGCGGCCTCCTTTCGCAATCACCCGGCCGTTTCCCTGGCCTTCCGGGTCCATTTGCACTTCGTGGGTTTTCAGCAGGCCTTCTTCCCCAATGGGGATACGGCGTTGTTTTTGGGTCGAGATGTGTAAGCCATGGTCTCCTGGCTTCTTTCCACTTTCCAGGCGCTGACGCCCATCCTCACGGCGGGAATCGGGATTCTGGCCCTCTCGCTGTGGTTTTACACCCTGGCCTTCAACCTGCGCGATCGGGTGGCGCTGTCCTTTTCCCTGATTTTGGCCGCCTTGGTGCTGGTTTACGGCGGTGAGTCGCTGGGCGCGGTCGCTCCGCCTCAGGAGGCCGTCCCGGCGTTGCTGCTCAGTCTGTTGGGGGTGACTTTCCTGCCGCCGGCCTACCTGCATTTTTCGGATGCGTTGCTGGCCACCACAGGGCGTCCCTCGCGGGGGCGAAGACGCCTGTTGGTGCGTTTGTACTATGGTCTGGCGCTGGTGGGGGTGGCCGCCCTGGCCGCGGGTAAGGTGGTGCGTCTGGAATGGTCCCCCGACCCAGTGCCTCACCTGCCCGGCGCGGAGGGGGCCTGGGCGTTCGGGCTGTTCTACACCGTGGGCGTAGGTTGGGCCCTGGTGAACATCTGGCGGGCCTATCGCCGCACGGTGATGCTCACCAGCCGTCGGAGGTTGTTGTTCATCTTCTTCGGGGCGCTGGCGCCCGCCGTGGGCTCCTTCCCCCTGCTTACCCTGGGGGTGGATTGGGCGGCGCACCATCCGTTGTTCTTTTGGTGGCTGGCCACTGGTACGAACATCCTCATCAGCGCGTTGCTGGTTCTTTGGGCTTATGAAGTCGCCTTCTTCGGCACTTCCTGGCCCGACCGGGTGGTGAGGCTGCGTCTGTTGCGCTGGTTGCTCCGGGGGCCGGTCACCGTGGCCACCGTGTTGACCCTGACGACTTTGGTGCGCCGTTGGGGCGCCCGCCACGGGCAGGCGTATTCGGCCTTAGTGCCGGCGACCATGGTGCTTTCGTTCCTCTTTTTGGAGCATTTCATCGGCGTGCTGTTGCCCTACCTGGAAGACGCCATCCTCGCTTTAGAGGGCGGGGAGACGCTGCGCTTGTTGCGCGGGGTGGAAAACCGTATCTTCACCCGGAACGATTTGCGCCAGTTCCTGGAGGCCGTGTTGGCGGCCATCTGCGATCTCTTTCAGGTGGAGCAGGCCTTCATTGCGGCCACCACCGAAGGGGGGCGCCTGGAGTTGTTGAGCGAAGTAGGGGGCATGGTGGTGGCCTTGCCCGAACAGCCTTTGCAGGCTGAGCGCCTCGAGCAACGCGGTCGGATGGCTTTTTGGCGTTGGGATGGCTTCGTCTTGGTCCCCTTGCGGGCAGAGGATGGCACGGTGTTGGGGGTGCTGGGTTTCGCCGCCCCGGCGGCGATTCCCTGGGACGAAGAACAACATCAGGCCCTGGAGACCTTGGTGGAAAGGGCGACCATGGCGCTGGAGGATCAGCGTCTGCATCGCCAGTTGGCGGCGGCGCTGCAGGCTTTTCGGCAGCGCACGGACCTCATCCCCCGGCTGCGGGCGGCGGCCCGCTTTGACCAGCGCCAGGTGTTCACCCCGGTCGAGGCCTTGCCTCCCTCGGCCGAGTTGGCGCAGTGGGTCAAAGGGGCGTTGGCCCATTACTGGGGCGGCCCCAAACTGACCGAGAACCCGTTGCTGCGCTGGGAGGTGGTGCGTCGCGCGGCCGAGGAACATAACGGCAATTTGATTCAGGGCCTGCGGGCCGTGCTTCGTCAGGCGGTGGATCAGTTGCGTCCGGAGGGAGAACGCAAGTTCACCACCGAGTGGTTGCTGTACAATATCCTTGACCTGCGTTTTCTGCAGGGGCGCAAGGCGCGGGAGGTGGCCAGCCGGCTGGCCCTCTCAGAGGCGGATTTGTATCGCAAGCAACGGGTAGCCTTGCAGGAGTTGGCCAAGGTGTTGTTGCACATGGAGCGTCGGGCCCGCGAGGAGTCCCCGTCTGGTTCCCCCCACCCCACGGAGGAAGAGCATCGTGGCGCGTAAGCCCTCTGTGACCGAACCGACCGCCGAAGCCCCAGAAGAGGCGCCGGGCGCTGAGCGATGGGTGGACTGGTGGCTCAACGCCCAAACCGTGGCGTGGAATGCGTTGGGGTTGGCCGCCCTGGTGTGGGCGCTGGTGACCTTGCTGGGCCTGCTCAACCTCACCCAGGGAAGTCTGGTGGTGCCCTGGGTGGTGGCCTTGCGTCGCCTGTTTGGCTGGGGGGCCTTTTTGGCCGTGCTGGCCCTGGGCGTGTTGGGGTTGACCTGGCTCTACCGCGCCACTGGGCGATCCCTGATCTGGCGCTGGGGGCGGGTGTTGGCTCTGGAACTGGCCGCCTTGGCCTTTTGCGGCCTGCTTTCCCTCCTGGGGGGGCACAGCCCCCTCCGGGCCGACCAGGGGCTGGATGGTGGCATGGTGGGCTGGGGTTTGGTGGAAGGGCTGGATTTGACCCTCACCCGAGGAGGGACCTGGCTGGTGTTGGCGGGGACCTGGCTTTGGGGGGTGTACCACGGGTTGGGACTGGAAAAGATTACCGGGCGTTTCCTGCGGCGGTGGAGCCTGGAGGAGACTCAGGTGGAGGTGCCCCCGGCTACGCCCATCAGTGTGGAAGGCGAGCCTATCTCGTCGCCCGCACCTACCCCGCGGTACCGAAAACCCGCCCCGCGACCCTCGGTGCCTTTGCGCGTCCCCGAAGTGAGCGAAGAGCGCGTCGCCCGTCCACGGGACGAACGCCTGCCCCCGTTGGACCTCCTGCTGGAAGAGCGGGCGCATCGCGTGGACGAGCACTACATCAATCAGGCAGCGGGGATCATCGAGAAAACCCTGGCCGACTTTGGCATCCCGGCGCGGGTGGTCAATGTGCGGGTGGGGCCGACCGTCACCCAGTTTGCCGTGGAGCCGGGGTACCTGGAGCGTGAGGGGTCAGACGGCGAGGTGCAGCGGCAGAAAGTGCGGGTGGCGCAGATTTCGGCCCTGCGGCGCGATCTGGCCCTGGCGTTGGCCGCGGAGCGCTTGCGTATTCAGGCGCCTGTGCCCGGTCGGCCCTATGTGGGCATGGAAGTGCCCAACCCCAAGGCCGCAGCGGTGCGCCTGCGTCCCCTGTTGGAAAGCGAAGCCTTTCATCGTATCGGCTCCCCCCTGGCCGTTGCGCTGGGCCGCGATGTCTCCGGCCGACCGGTGGTGGCCGACCTGGCCAAGATGCCCCACCTGTTGATTGCTGGGACGACGGGTTCGGGTAAATCCGTCTGTATCTCGGCCATCACCACTTGCCTGGTGATGAACAACACCCCCCAGGATTTGCGCCTGGTGATGATCGACCCCAAGATGGTCGAACTGGTACGTTTCAACGGCCTGCCGCACCTGTTGGGCAAGGTGGAAACCGATATGGAACGCATCCTGGGCGCGTTGCGCTGGGTGGGAGCCGAGATGGAACGGCGCTACAAACGGCTGGAAAGGGCCCGCGCCCGGGATATCCTGGCCTACAACTTGAAAATGCGTCGCCGCAAACAAGAGCCTTTGCCCTTCCTCGTGGTGCTGATCGATGAGTTGGCCGATTTGATGATGTCCGCCCCCGATGAAACCGAGCATAGCCTGGTTCGCCTGGCTCAGATGGCCCGCGCCACAGGGATCCATTTGGTGGTGGCGACGCAACGGCCTTCGACCGATGTGGTCACCGGGTTGATCAAGGCCAATTTTCCGGCCCGGATTTCCTTCGCTGTGGCTTCCAGCGTGGACAGTCGGGTGATCCTGGACACCCCAGGCGCTGAACATCTGTTGGGCCGCGGCGACATGCTCTTCCAGCCGCCCGATGCGCCGGCGTCCATCCGCGCCCAGGGCGCGTTGGTGACCGACCGGGAGATCGAGCGGGTGATCGCCTTCTGGCGACAGACCTTCCCTGTGGAAAGCGCCTCCTCTCCCTGGGAGGATTTGCTGGCCCAGGAGAAAGTCTTGCAAGGGTACGACCCTCTGATTGCCGAGGCAGCGCGCATTGTCATGCGCACCCAGCGGGCCAGCACCACCATGTTGCAGCGTCGGTTGCGCATTGGCTATCCTCGGGCGGCGCGGCTGATGGAGGAATTGGAGGCGCTGGGCGTGGTGGGCCCCGCCGGAAATGGCCGCGAGCGCGAGGTGCTCCTGGGACCCGATGACGATTTCGTGCCGCCCGGCCAGAACCCGGAGGGAGAAGGGGGAGTCTGATCCAGGGCCGGGTGGCTGCGGAGCGCCGGGCAGGAAAGCATCCCAACGCCGACTTTGGCCCTTGCCCGCGTCCCGATGCTTGACACTCCCCTTTTCCTGGGTTAGCATACATTTGATTTTGCCCGAAGGAGGTGCGTTGTGGCGTCGTCGTTGCAGGAGCCGGTCACTTTTACTGATCGGATGCGGGTGCGCTTCAAAGGTGTGTTGGACGCTTTTGGCGGTTTTTTCAATCGTCTGGGCATTCACCCGAACACGATGACCCTGTTGGGGCTGATCGGCAACACCCTGGCCGCGATTTGGCTGGCCCAGGGCCGGTTGCTGGAAGGCGGGCTGTTGGTGGTCTTCAGCGGGGCTTTTGACGCTCTGGATGGCACCATGGCGCGCTTGCGAGGGCATCCCACGCCCTGGGGCGCTTTCGTGGATTCGGTCACTGACCGGTACTCCGAGTTGGTCATCTTTTTCGGCCTGCTAATGTTTTACACTTCCCGGGGAGACCGCATGGGGGTATTCCTGGTTTATCTGGCGGCGGCCGGTTCGGTGCTGGTCTCTTATGTACGGGCCCGCGCCGCCTCCTTAGGATGGGAGGTCAAAGTGGGCTTGCTCACCCGCTTCGAGCGTTATCTGGTGCTGGCCCCCACATTGGTGTTGGGCATTCCCCTGGTGGGCGTGGGCATCGTGGCGGTTGGCGCCAACCTGACCGCCCTTCAGCGGATCTGGTGGACGCGCCGTCAGGCTTTGGCGGCAAAGGAGTGGTAAATGACCTTTCAAATTGGCCCTTTGACCATTCATCTTTACGGCGTGATCCTGATGTTGGGCGCGGTAGCAGCGGCTTATCTGGCCAGCCGCGAAGCCCAGCGGCGCGGGTTGCCCCCCGACTATGTGTGGGATGCGCTCACCTATGTGATCATCGGTGGCGTGATTGGCGCCCGCTTGTGGCATATCCTTACCCCGCCACCCTCCATGGTGGCCATGGGCATCACCACTCATTACTACCTCACCCACCCCTTAGAGGCCATCGCCGTGTGGAAGGGCGGTTTGGGCATCCCCGGCGCCGTGATTGGCGGAGGGCTGGCGCTGTACCTGTATCTCAAAATCAAGCAACGCCATCTGCCGCCTTGGAAGCGCACTTCGTTTGCTCAATGGGCCGATGTGGCCGCGCCCGGTGTGGCCTTGGGCCAGGCCATCGGGCGCTGGGGCAACTATGTGAACCAGGAACTTTACGGCGCCCCGACCAACCTGCCCTGGAAACTGTACATTGATCCGCAATACCGACTGCAAGGCTATGAAAACATCGCCTATTACCATCCGCTGTTCCTTTATGAGTCCATCTGGAATGTGCTCAACATGGGCCTGCTGTTGTGGGTGGCGCGGCGATACGAGAAGCGCCTGCGCCAGGGGGATGTCTTCTTGCTTTACCTGATGGTGTATGCCGTGGGACGCTTTTTCCTGGAATACCTGCGCCTGGACGCTTCGCGCATCGGCACCATCAACGCTAACCAGACCCTGATGGCCCTGGTGGGGCTGGGTGCGGCAGCCCTTTTCCTGGCGCGGCATAGCCGCTGGTGGCCCAGGCCGGCCCAGGAGGCTCCCCAACCGAAAGGGAAACGTCGTCGGCGGAGGAAGAAGTAGGCCAAAGAGAGGTCGCTTTGATGCTGGAGGCCCTGACTTTGGGGAAACAGTTTGATGGCTTTTGGGCTGTGCAGGAGGTCACGCTGCAGGTTCGGCCAGGGGAGATTGTGGTGTTGCTGGGGCCTAACGGGGCCGGGAAGACCACCACCATGCGTATGTTGGCGGCCATCCTGCGGCCGTCCAGGGGGCGCGCCTGGGTGGCCGGCTACGATGTGGTGGAAACGCCGGAGGCCGTGCGCGCCCGGGTGGGGTTCCTCACCGAGCACCACGGGCTGTATGGCCGCATGACAGGGGAAGAGTACCTGCGCTTCTTCGGTCGGTTGTACGGCCTGGAGGCGGGCCCGTTGCAGCGTGGAGTGGAATACTGGCTGCGTTACTTTGGATTGTGGGAGGCCCGCCAGCGTCGGATTGCGGGGTATTCCAAGGGCATGCGCCAGAAACTGGCCCTGGCGCGGGCGTTGTTGCACGAGCCTCAGGTGTTGTTGCTCGATGAACCCACCTCGGCCATGGATCCGGAAAGCGCCGCGCGGGTGCGAGAGGCCATCTTGCGTTTGCGCTCGGAAAAGCGTACGCTGTTGGTCAGCACGCATCATCTGGCCGAGGCGGAAATGTTGGCCGACCGGATTGCCATTTTGCGGGCAGGACGCCTGGCCGATGTGGGCACCCTGGACGAATTGCGCGAGCGTTGGCTGGGGCCGCCGGTGTTCGAAGTGGAGGTGGGCCGACCGTTCCAGGGAGAGGTGCGGCTTCCCCCGGAAGCCGCGTTGGTGCAGGTGAAGGAACGACGCCTTTGGTATCGCACGGCGGCCTGGCAACGGGTGAACCCGGCCGTGGTGCAGGCTTTGGTGGCCCAGGGGTATCCTGTGCTGCGCCTGGAGGAAAAGCCGCGCACTTTGGAGCAGGTGTATCTGGCGGTGATGCAGGCCGCGACCCAAGGATGAAGAAGCCTATGTGGTTTGAACGAGCGAGGGATCGGGTGCGCCAGTTGGCCCTCTGGTACCGACCGGTGGGTGTGCTCTGGCAGCGGGAACTTCAGGATCAGTTGCGTGACTGGCGCATTCTGGCGCCGGTCTTCGTCCTGACTTTGCTCTTCCCGGCCATCGCCAACTTCACCGCCAAGCGGATGGTGGCCTTTACCGAGCACTATGGCGCTAAAGTGGTGGCTGAGAGCCTGTTCCCGTTTCTGATGTTGGCGGTGGCCTTTTTCCCCATTTCGATTTCTCTGGTGGTGGCCCTGGAGAGTTTCGCCGGGGAGCGCGAACGGGGCAGCATTGAGCCTCTCCTGGCGGCGCCTATCAGCGACGGGCAACTGTATTGGGGAAAACTCCTGGCGGTGCTTACTCTACCCTTGGCGGCGCTCTACACCGGCGTGTTCTTCTATGTACTGGTGATGGGCCTGCGGGTGGGATGGTGGCCTTCGACCCGCACCTGGGTCAGCGTGCTGGGCCTGAGCACCCTGCGAGCGCTGGCCATGGTGAGCAGCGCGGTGGTGATTTCCAGCCAGGCCACTTCGGTGCGGGGGGCTAATCTGCTGGCCTCGGCCATTATCATCCCCATGGCCTTCCTGTTGCAGGCCGAGGGGTACTTCATGTTTTGGCGGCACTACGATATGCTGATCTGGATCGCGCTGGGCCTGGCTGTGGTGACCTTGATCCTCACCCGATTGGGTCTGGCCCACTTCAACCGCGAGGGCCTGTTGGGCCGGGAACTCGATGTGTTCAACCTGGGCTGGATGAGGACGGTGCTGTTCGACGCCTTTCGGGGAGAGGCCCGTTCCTGGCATGAATGGGTGGTGGGTGCGTGGCGTCAGGCCTGGGGAGAACAGAAGGTGGCCCTGGGGCTGGTGGCGGCCCTCATGGCCTCCAGCGTGGCCATGGGCTATCATGTGGGCACTTTGTGGGTGCCGTCCCTGGTCAGGCAACACAGCGACGAAGTCGCCCAGGGCATTTTGGGTATTCTGGGCCCTTTGACCAACCCGGGCGGCGAGGGCTTTCCATGGCTTAACGGTTGGGCCATGCTCTCGCTTTTTGCCTATAACCTGCGGAGTTTGGGCCTGGCTTTTCTTGGCAGTTTGTTCACCCTGGGGGCCGTGGGGCTGTTGCTTCCGGTGTTGACCATGGGTGTGGTGGGCTTTGGGATGTATCTGGTACCGGCGGTGGGGCTGGCTTCACCCTGGCAATACTGGTGGCAGATGGTGCTCCCTCACGGCGTGGCCGAACTCCCGGCCATTCTGATTTTTGGCACCACCATGCTACGCATGGGAGCCCGCTGGATCGCTCCGGCCCAAGGGGCTTCGTTGGGTCAGGCCTGGTTGACGGCCCTTGGCGAGGCGGCGCGGGTCCTCGTCGCGGTGGTCATCCCGTTGTTCGCGCTGGCAGCCTTCCTGGAAGCCTTTGTTACCCCTTGGATGGTGGTGCATCCCTGGATGCCCTGAAGCCGCATAGGTACCGTGGGAGAACTCCCAGGCGAGGCAGCCCATGAACGGGGGCACAGAAAGAAAGGAGGAAGTCGGTAGTCATGCGTTGGGTTGTCCTGGGAACGGCTTCGGCCGTGCCCAAAGATGGGCTGGCCAATACCCATTTCGCTTTTGAGGATGGGGAGCGTCTTGTGTTGGTAGACGCCCCTGAAGGGGTGAGTTTGTTTTTGCAACGGGCAGGCTTGTCCCCCCAGGCCATCACGGATATTGTGCTGACGCATTTTCACCCGGACCATGTGAGCGGACTGGTGCCTTTGTTGATGGGACTGTGGCTGCAGGGCCGCCAGGCACCGCTACATCTTTACGGCCTGGAATACACCCTGAGTCGCGTGGAAACCCTGATGGATTTGTTCACCTGGAAGAACTGGCCGGATTTTTACCCATTGATCCTACACCGTATTCCCGAAGAAGAATACGCGTCGGTGCTGGAGACGCCCCACTCGCGCTGGGTGGCCTCCCCGGGGCGACATGTGATCCCGGTCATGGGCCTGCGGGTGGAGATGCCGTCCACAGGGCAGATTCTGGTGTATTCGGCCGATACCGAGCCTTGTGCGGCCATCGAGCGTCTGGCCCAGAACGCCAGCGTGCTGTTTCACGAAGCCACCGGGGATTTTGCCGGCCACACTTCGCCCGAGCAGGCCGCCGCATTGGCCGTTCGCGCTGGGGTCGAGCGGCTTTGCCTGGTCCATCTGTGCCCGGCCACCGCCCAGCAGGCCCTGGCCGCGGCGAGCAAGGTGTTCCCCGGTGCCGTGGAAATTCCCCGACCGTTTCAGGCGTTTCATTTTGCCTGAGGCATCCAGGGCGCAAAAAGCCGCCATCCGGCGGCTTTTTTGTGTGACTTCTCACAGAGTGAATGGAAAGCGGCTACCAGCCCTGCAAGAAGGTTTCCCATTCTTTATAGCGTTTGAGATAGTGCTGGAAGCGGTACAGCGCCGTGGCCGGGGGTGCCTGCGGCGGGCGCAGTAGGGGCATGTGGGCCTCTTCGGGCGTGCGGTTGCCTTTGCGCAGGTTGCACTCCGGGCAGGCGGTGACCAGGTTTTCCCACGAATAGGTCCCCCCACGTTGGCGGGGAATGACATGGTCCAGCGTGGGGCGGCTCACATGACGTCCGCAGTATTGACAGGTAAAGTTGTCGCGGCGAAACACTTCATAGCGGGTCAGTTTGATCACCGGACGGGGGCGTTTGACCATGTAATCCAGTCGGATGACCGAAGGAATGGGGATGGTCTGGGAAATGGAATGGATTTCCCCGCGTCCGTTGAGAATGAGGTGGGCCCGCCCGCTCAGAAGCAGCCCCAACGCCCGGCGCACGCTGCAGACATTGAGCGGTTCATAGTTGGCATTGAGCACCAGAACCGGGGAATGTAGGCTGTCCTCCATAAAACATTGCCTCGACACCGCCTTCAGCAACGCCGCTACCTGGCGCCATTATAGCATAACCCGTTTTGTCGCTGGCCCATTTCAAGGTAAAATGTGGCTCACAGCGCGTCTCATTCCTTGTGCAAAAGGAGACCTGTATGGCTCGTTACATTCCCGAACCCTTTCGCATCAAGATGGTGGAGCCCATTCGCCTTCCTCCGCCCGCCGAGCGCGAGGAAGCCCTGAAGCGGGTGGGCTACAATGTGTTCGGTTTGCGTTCTACCGAAGTGTTCATCGACCTGCTCACCGATTCCGGCACTGGCGCGATGAGCCAGGAGCAGTGGGCCGCCATGATGCGCGGCGACGAGTCTTACGCCGGTGCCCGTTCCTTTTACCGTTTAGCGGAAGCCATCGAAGAGATTTTCGGCTTCCGTTTTTTTGTGCCCACTCACCAGGGGCGGGCGGCGGAAAATGTGCTTATGAGCCTGCTGGTCAAACCCGGGCAGTATGTGCCCTCGAACATGCACTTTGACACCACAGACGCCAACATCCGCGCCCAGGGTGGCCGCCCGGTGAACCTAGTCATCGACGAAGCCTTTGACCCTACCAGCTCCCACCCGTTCAAAGGCAACCTGGACATCGCCAAACTGCGGGCCTTTATCGAAGAAGCGGGCCCGGAAAACATCCCCCTGGGGATGCTCACCGTGACGAACAACAGCGGCGGGGGCCAGCCGGTGAGTATGGAGAACATCCGCCAGGTGAGCGAGGTGTACCACGAGTACGGCATCCCCTTCTTCATCGACGCCTGCCGGTTCGCCGAAAATGCGTATTTCATCAAATTGCGCGAGCCGGGCTATGCCGATAAATCGCCTCTGGAGATCGCCCGCGAGATGTTCTCCTACGCCGATGGGGCCACTATGAGCGCCAAGAAAGACGCCATCGTCAACATCGGCGGCTTTCTGGCGATGAACGACGAAGACCTCTACCGCCGGGTGTGCAACGAACTGGTGGTGCGTGAGGGCTTCCCTACTTACGGCGGCCTGGCGGGGCGCGACCTGGATGCCATGGCGGTCGGCCTGCGAGAGGCCCTGCAGGAGGATTACCTGGCCTACCGCTTGGGGCAGGTGCAATACCTGCTCGATCGGCTCAAGGCCGAAGGAGTACCCGTGTTGGAGCCTGCCGGGGGCCATGCGGTGTATCTGGATGCCAAGCGTCTGCTGCTGCATATCCCGCAAAGCCAGTTCCCCGGCCAGGCATTGGCCGTTGAACTCTATCGCGAGGGCGCGGTGCGTGGCGTGGAGATCGGCTCGGTGATGTTTGCCTACCCTGACCCCGATACCGGTGAAATGGTGTACCCCAAGATGGAACTGGTGCGCCTGGCCATCCCGCGGCGAGTGTACACCCAGAGCCACCTGGACTATGTGGCCGAGGCGGCGGGGCGCATTGTGCAGCGGGCGGCCGAGGTGCCGGGCTATCGCTTCACCTATGCGCCTGACCTCTTGCGGCATTTCACGGCCCGTTTCGAGCCTGTCCGCTGACTTGAAGAAGTCATCCTGCCCTTGGAGTGGGCCGTGTTTCGCTTTTCCTCCTCCTCTCGTTGGCTTTGGATCCTCGCGTTGCTGGTGCTGACCCTGGCGTTGGCCAGTATCGCGCCCCCGGAGCGCACTTTGGGAACGAACATCCGCACGGTGTATCTCCATGGCGCCTGGGTTTGGTCGGCGTTGCTTTCCTTGGCGGCGGCCGCCGGGCTGGGGCTGGCCGCGCTGGTGTCTCGCCGGCCGCGCTGGCATGCCTGGTCGCGGGCCTGGGGCCGCACCGGCGTGTTGTTGTGGATCCTCTATCTCCCGCTCTCTCTCTGGGCCATGCAGACGAACTGGAACGGTCTCTTTCTGGCCGAACCCCGCTGGCGTTTGGGCATGATGTACGCGGTGGTCGGACTGTTGCTGCAATTGGGCCTGAGCCTGTTGCCGGTCGTCTGGGCCTCGGTGGGCAATCTGGCCTATTTCCTGGCCCTGGTCTGGAGCCTGAC
>DUEP01000059.1 GCA_011176535.1 Anaerolineae bacterium
CGGTGCCTTCGCGGTTGGTGAGGCCCACCGCGCCGTCGGCCAGCAGGGGTTCGTCCCCCTCGTCGTAGAGGGCGTTGCCGTTGGCGTCCAGATAGAGCAACACGCAGATGGTGCCTACCCCGGGAACTGGGGTGGGGGTGGGGAGGAGCGCCGTGGGCGTGGCCGTCGGCCCCAAAGTGGGCGTGGGCAGCACAGGGCCGGCAAAGCCCAAAAGCAGGGTTTGCCCGGGGACGATGGTTTCGTTGGGGGCCAGGTTGTTCAACTCCCGCAGTTCGTCCACCGTCAGGCCGCTGATGGCGGCCACCCGCCATAGGGTGTCGCCCGGCTGGACGACATACAAGATGCGCCCATCGGCCCCCGGTGTGGGGGTGGGAAAGGGCGTCAGGGCCTGGGCCGGAACCGATGCCTGGGCGGGTGCCGAGCCCAACGCCAGCCAGACCGCCAGGACGCCCCAAAGCAGCCATCCGAGCAGTGTCCCCGTTTTCTTCCCTGTGCCTCGTTTCATGGGTTCATTATATCACTGGCTCAAATTGTGGTATAACCAGACGAGAAAGTTCGCCCCTGCATCTCCGAGTAAAGGCTTATGAACAGATCCGAAAACGAGTCGCCCCCCCTTTCCGATGGCGCGCAGCCTTCCTCGCCCGGAGGCAACGGTGAAGCCTGTTTGATTTTGGGCCTCTTGGTGGCCTTGGTAGGATGGGCGTTGTATCTGGTGGGTATGAGGCCGCAATGGTTTGGCCTGGAACGCGCCCCGGGGGTCGGGCTGGTGCAATTGCTCATCCTGTCGGTGGGGTGGGTGATTTTCGCCGCCGGCGCTTATTGGAGCATCGCCGCCATGTGGCCCAAAGGGCAGCCCTGGCCCTTGCGGGCCGATATCGGCGCCCGATTGCTGGCCACCGGCACGGTGTTGGTGGTCCTGGCCGCTCTGGCGGATGTGTTCGGATTGGGATCGCATCCCTGGCCGTTGACGCCCTCCTTTGGGCCGTGGCAGCAGGCCGGCGTGCTCATCGGGCAGGGCGTGGGCTTCCTGGGGGTGTTGTTGATGTGGCCTCCAAAAGACATCTCGCCCCCCAGGTCGTAAACCGCACCGGGATGTCGGACCCTTCGCTGGCTCGGCTTCCCGATACGGGATCGCCCCCGGAAAAAGAACCGCCCCCGGTATCCTGTCGGGGGCGGCGTGCGTCAGGTAGGGGCGGCGCTTAGCCGCGCAAGGGGGAGGGGGGACGATCCTCCAAAGCATCCACTTTGCGGCTGATTTCAATGCCGTACATACCCATGGCTTCACGCACCAGTTCCATGGTGGCGCGGGCCTCCTCCCGGGCGCGGCGGGTGCCCTCGATGAGGATCTCCTCGATCAGTTCGGGCTTGCCTTCGTAGCGGGCGCGGCGTTCACGGATGGGCTCCAGAAAAGCGTTCAGCGCGCGGGCCAGTTTTTGCTTCACTTCCACATCGCCTACCTTGCCCTGGCGATAGCGTTCTTTGAGGTCTTCCACCTCCTCTTTGTTGGGGTTGAAAATGTCGTGGTAGCGGAAGACTACATTGGTCGGCTTGTCCGGGTCTGCGGGGATGTCGGGGCGCACCCGGGTGGGATCGGTAAACATGCGGCGGACTTTGGCGTTGACCTCTTCCTCGGAGTCCGAGAGGTAGATGGCGTTGTTCAGGCTCTTGCTCATCTTGGCCTGTCCGTCGATGCCGATGAGGGTAGGAACTTCTCCGATAAGCGCCTTGGGTTCGGGGAAGACCTTGCCGTACATGCGGTTGAACCGGCGGGCGATTTCACGGGTGATTTCCACATGGGCTTCGTTGTCCTTGCCCACGGGGACCAGGTGGGCGCGTGGGAGCAGGATGTCCACGGCCTGGAGCACGGGATAGCCCACCAGTCCGAAGGGGACCGCTTCGTCGTCCATGTTGGCCGCCCGGGCCATGTCCTTGATGCTGGGCAGGCGGGTCAGTCGGGGCAGGGTGACCAGCATCTCGAAGATCAGATTGAGTTCGTAGGTTTCGGGTACCGCCGATTGAACAAAGATGACGCTTTTTTCAGGGTCGATGCCCACGGCCAGGTAGTCCAGCGTGACTTCCAGGATGTTTTGCCGGAGTTGTTCGACTTCGGCCTTGGTGGGTTTGGTGGTGAGGGTGTGCAAATCGGCAATGATGAAGAAGCACTCGTATTTGTCCTGGAGGGCCAGGCGGTTCTTCAGGCTGCCCACATAGTGTCCCAGGTGCAGTTTCCCGGTGGGACGATCGCCGGTCAGGACGCGAAGTTTGCGTTCCTTGCTCATAAGGGAGCCTCCTTTTGTCGAAAAGGAATGAAAAAACGCCCATCCCTTTGGGGACGGGCGCAAGGTGCGCGCGCGGTGCCACCCCACTTGGGCTGGGGGCGTGCCGTTTCGAGACTGGGCACATCCCCTGACCCCGCTTTTGGCCCGATAACGGGGGCCAGCCGGCCCGGCCTACTGACCCATAAGGGCGTTCGGCGGGCGGCTCCCGGGCCCATTCAGCGTCGGCGTGACGGTTGGGCTTTCAGCCTGCGGCCCAACTCTCTGTACGCCCGTTTCGACGCCTACTCTTCCCGTTCGCAGCCGTTGGCTATGGCCGGGTGGTGTTTGCAGTTTACCAGGGCTTGGCCTCGAAGTCAAGTTGCGCGCGGCGCACAAAACCTTGACAAATATAACAAACAAGTGTATATTACGATTGCGTTACATAACAAACTCTTTATGTGAGGGTGCGATGCCTTCTCAACCTTTTCCTGCCATGTGGGTACGGGCGGCTCTGGTGGCCCAGGCGTTGGCCCATCCCATGCGGCTGGCGCTGTTGGAAGCCATCGGCGACCAGGGCGCTTATGTGATGGACCTGGTGCAGGCGCTGGCCCGGCCCCAGCCCCATATTTCCCGGCAACTGGCCGTGTTGCGCGAGGCCGGGCTGGTGACCACGGAGCGCCGGGGGACTTATATCCATTACCGTTTGGCCGAGGGCGTGCCTGAGTTGCTGGCGGCGTTGGGTGGTGTGGCCGAGGCGCTGCCGCCTCAGGTCGGCTCCGGCCCTGAGGGCCCTGAGGCGGGGCCGCCCCGGCGGTGGTGAGGGGGGCGGCGCTACTGGGGCGGAGGATAGCCCCGGCGCGGCACTGAAGGAGGTATCGCGCGCCGAGGCCTGACCTCGGCGCTTCCATCCCGGTTTCAGGAGGTGCAACGATGTTCGGTTTTGGCAAGTTTGGTCGTGGCGGGGGCCGTTGGGGAGGCCCCGGCTGGCGTCGCCAGGGCTTCTGGCGGGGGTGGTCCGCGGCTGTCCAGGGTTGGGGCGGTGGCCCCGGCTACCGCTGGCAGTGGGAAGCGCAACAATTGCCCCCAGCGGAGCGGCGGGAGTACCTTGAAGCCTTCAAGGCCCATCTGGAAGCCCGCCTGGATGAGGTGAACCAGGCGCTAAGCGCACTGGACAAGGGCGAGATGTAAGCCCTCTGGTGAGACGCCTGCCGGCCCGCGAGGTCCATCCCAGATCTCGCGGGCCGGTGGGTTTGGGCGTGGGCGGCAGGCAACTCAGGGCGTGATACAATCAAAGCATGAGTAACGATTACCGTGAACGACGGTATCTTTCGGTTGGAGAGGCTGCCAAAGTCTTGGGTATCCCGGTACGTCGGTTGCACCGGTTGGTCGAGGCGGGTGAAATTCCTGCCCAGCGTGCGGCCAGTGGACAGTATCGCTTTGATATCCGGCAGTTGCGTTTGTTGGTCGAGCAAGGGAAGTTCCCCGGATCTCAGAAGAGGCACGGGGTGCCATCTTCGGAGCGTCGGACGTGGGAGTTGGAGTTGCAGGGGACGCACCAGCGCATTGTGTTGGGGGATGCCCGCTCAATGAGCGAGTTGCCCGATGCCAGCGTTCATCTGATGGTGACTTCTCCTCCTTATTTCAATGCCAAGATGTACTCCCCTGAGCCTCTGGTAGGCGATTTGGGCAATATTCACGATTTGGAGACCTGGTTGGAAGAAATCGGCAAGGTGTGGGCTGAGGTGTATCGCGTCCTTCAACCAGGACGGAAGGCGTTCATCAACATCATGAATCTACCGATCAG
>DUEP01000060.1 GCA_011176535.1 Anaerolineae bacterium
CGTGGGGGGCGGGGGCTGGGCGGTGAGGGTACCCGCCACCATGGTGGCCACCGCGTTTTGAGGTGCGAGGGTGGCGGCAGGGGTGGCGGGAGCGGGCCACTGGCAGGCGGTCAAGAGGGCCACAAGCCCCCCAAGAAGCAACCCGAAGCGAAGGAAAGGCATGTGCCGGCGCATGATTCACTCCTCCTTGAGTGTAAGTTATCGGCTTCGACGGGGCGGGTTTTGACGGCGGGGAGAGGCAATGGCCAGGCGTCGGATGTTGGCTTCCCCTTCGATTGTACCTTTTTTGGGCGCTCCTTGCTTGACTTTCCACCATCCTCTGGGTATGCTTGAGGCATCTCTGGCTGGAGGTGATGGTGATGGCCCATGTGCTTCAGGTGGATGACAGCAACTTTCAGGAGGAAGTGCTGCAGTCGGAGCTGCCGGTGCTGATTGACTTTACCGCGCCCTGGTGTGGGCCGTGCAAAATGGTGGACCCCATCGTGGAGGAACTGGCCGTTGAATGGCAGGGGAAGGTCAAGGTGGTCCAGGTCAACGCCGACGAGGCCCCCAAGGTGGTGATGCGCTTTCGGGTGCTGGGGGTGCCTACTTTGATGGCCGTGGTGGGGGGGGAGGTCAAAGCCCGCCTGACGGGCTACAAACCCAAAGCCAAAATCGTGAAGAAGTTCGGGCCTCATTTAGGCGTGTGAAACGCCCTTGGGGATTGGGTGAAAAGCGCACAGGCGGGCCGAAAAGGGCCCGCCTGTGGTTTGTGTTGCCCCAGGATGGGTGCCTCAGGCCGTGGTCTTCAGGCCGGCGGCTTCGCGCAGTTGTTCGGCTTTGTCGGTGCGCTCCCAAGGGAGGTCGAGGTCATCGCGACCGAAGTGACCGTAGGCGGCCACCTGGCGATAGATGGGCTGTCGGAGGTTCAGGTCGCGAATGATGGCGCCGGGACGCAGGTCGAAGAATTCGTTGACCAGGCGGGCGATCTCTTCGTCGGGGATGCGCCCGGTGCCGAAGGTCTCCACATTTACGCTGACGGGTCTGGCGACGCCGATGGCGTAAGCCACCTGGATTTCGCACCGTTCGGCCAGCCCGGCGGCCACGATGTTCTTGGCCACCCAGCGGGCGGCGTAGGCGCCGGAGCGGTCCACTTTAGTGGGGTCTTTGCCGCTGAAGGCGCCGCCGCCGTGGCGGCCCATGCCGCCGTAAGTGTCCACGATGATCTTGCGTCCGGTCATGCCTGCGTCGCCCATGGGGCCGCCGATGACGAAGCGGCCGGTGGGGTTGACGAAGTAGCGGATCTCGCCGTCCACCAGTTCGGGGGGCAGCACGGGCTTGATCACCTCTTCGATGATGGCCTCGCGGATCGCTTGTTGCGAGATGTCGGGCGCGTGTTGGGTGCTGACCAGCACGGTGTGCACCCGTTTGGGTTTGCCGTACTCGTATTCGATGGTCACCTGACTCTTGCCGTCGGGGCGCAGCCAGGGCAAGAGTCCCTGCTTGCGCACCTCGGCCAGGCGGCGCGTAATGCGATGGGCCAGATAGATGGGCAGCGGCATGTAGGTGGGCGTCTCGGTGCAGGCAAAGCCGAACATCATGCCCTGGTCGCCGGCGCCGATGGCTTCGATTTCGGCGTCGGACATTTCCCCAGTTTTGGCTTCCAGGGCCTTGTTCACGCCCATGGCGATGTCGCCGGATTGCTTGGCCACGGCCACCAGAACCCCGGCCGTCTCGGCATCGAAGCCTTTTTCGCTGCTGTCGTAGCCGATTTCCCGGATGACCTGCCGGGCCAGTTCATCGTAGTTGAGGTCGGCGTTGGTGGTGATTTCGCCGAAGATCATCACGAAACCCGTCTTGGTGGCCGTTTCGCAGGCCACGCGCGAGGCGGGGTCCTGGGCCAGGCAGGCGTCCAGCACGGCGTCGCTGATTTGATCGCACAGCTTGTCCGGGTGGCCCTCGGTGACCGACTCCGAGGTGAACAAATAACGCGCCGAATTCATGAAAGTGCTCATCGAAACCTCCTCAGGGAGAAGTGGGCACTCTGGGTGGAGGGGCGAGAAGAACAAAAAAGCCCTTCCTGGAAGAGAAGGGCATGAGCACATCAAGGATTGATGCGCGGCCGCCCTCTTATCTCCCAGAACTCCGTCTGCCGGAATTGGCACCTTGAAGCCGTGCCGTTACTCTTTGCAACCCCCTGAGCCAGACCACGACTCCGGTTGCCGAGGCTTCACAGGGCCGGTCCCTCCACCTCTCTGGATAAGAGTGCCGCGATATTTTGTTGTCCTTATTGCAAGCGATTATAGCACAAAGCGGAAAAACCTCCAAGTTTTGGAGCGTTTCAGATGTAGGGATGGGGCGGGCGCGGCAGTGCCGGGTCACGATGGTTTGCTCAGGAGCGGCGGCTCCTGGCGTGCGCGGGCCAGCAGGCGGGTATGAGCTTGCTGGCCGTGGGCGAACAGCGCGGCGCGGGCCGAGGGATTTTCCAGGGCGGCTTCGATTTTGGCCAGGCTTTGACGAAAGCGGGCCAAGGCGCGTCGCAGGGCGGGCAGGTTGTGGCCCACGATGTCGGCCATCAGGTTCGGCGGCGAGCCGGCCAAGCGACTGGCAGAGCGAAAACCGGGGCCGAGGAGCGCGGCGGCCTCTTCCGGGGTGGCCAGAGTCAGCGCCAGGGCCAGCAGGTAGGGCAGGTGGCTCACCGCGGCCACGGCTTCATCATGGGCGGAGGCCTCGATCCAGATGGGGTGTGCTCCCAGGGCGGCGACGATGTCCAGGGCCAGGCGTCGGGCAAGGGGGCCGGTGTTGGGCAGGTCCACCAGAGCAAAAGGGGCGCCCTGGAACAAGGTGGCCTCGGCGTGTTTAGCCCCGGCGAGGGCTTTCCCGGCCATGGGATGTCCTCCTACGGCCTGCAACGGCGGGGGGAGTTGGGCCAGGGCCTGCGCAATGGCGCCTTTGGTCGAGCCCACATCCAGCACCAGCGCAGGACCTCGCACCCACCGAGGCAGGCGCGGGATGAGCCGCAAGATGGCGCTGACTGGCGCGGCCAGCAGCACTACATTGGCCTGCGGCAGCACGGCGGCGGGATCGGCGGCCACCGCATCGAAGCGAGCGCGGCGCTGGGCCCAGGCGCGGGCCTGCGGGTCGGGGTCCACCCCCAGCAGGGTGGCGCAGTGGGGGCGCAAAGCCAGGGCCAGCGAGCCGCCGATCAGCCCCAGACCAACGATGGCCACGCGGGCGGTGGCCAGGGTGGGAAACTCACCTTCGCTCATGGCCGCACCTCCACCGGGGCGGCCACGGCCCGGCCGACGGCCAGGGCCACCGCCTGGGCCTGGCGCACCAGGGCGGCGAAACGCTCCGGCTTGAGGGATTGCGCGCCGTCGGAAAGGGCCTCTTCGGGGTGGGGATGCACTTCCACGATCAATCCATCAGCTCCCGCGGCAACCCCTGCCAGGGCCACCGGCCCCACATACTGCCAGTGGCCGGTGCTGTGGCTGGGGTCCAGCAGCACAGGTAGATGGGTGCGTTGTTTCAGGGCGGGGATGGCGTTGATGTCCGTGGTGTTGCGGGTGGTCTGTTCAAAGGTGCGGATGCCTCGCTCGCAGAGGGCCACCTGGTCGTTGCCTGCGCTGAGGATATACTCGGCGGCCAGGAGGAACTCATCCAGGGTTGCGCTCATGCCCCGCTTGAGCAGCACCGGCTTACCGCTTTGGCCCGCGGCCCGCAGCAGGGGGAAGTTTTGCATGTTCCGCGCGCCGATTTGCAGCATGTCGGCGTAGCGGGCCACCAAAGGTACCTGCTCGGGGCTCAGTACTTCGGTGACCACCGGCAGCCCGGTAACTTCGCGAGCCTCGGCCAGCAGTTCCAGGCCGCGCTCGCCCAATCCCTGGAAGGAGTAGGGCGAGGTGCGGGGTTTGAAGGCGCCGCCGCGGAGCAGGTGGGCACCGGACTCTTTGACGGCGTGGGCCGTTTCCAACAGTTGGCTGCGGCTTTCCACCGAGCACGGCCCGGCGATGAACACCACTTCCGGGCCGCCCAAGGTCACCGGCCCGACCTGCACCTGGCTGGGGTTGGGGTGGAATTCCCGGGAGGCCAACTTGTAGGGCCGCGAAAGGCGCACCACATCGGCCACGCCGGAAAGCCGCAAAAAAGCGGCCGGGTTTACCGTGCGGGTATCGCCGATGAGGCCGATGACCACCCGCTCGGCCCCCCGGGAGAGATGGGGCCGTAGCCCGTGTCGCCGGGCGCAATGCAGCACAGCCGCGATTTCTTCGTCTTTCGCCTGGGCGTGCATGAGTACCATCATGGCAACCGCTCCTTGAGTGAGGGGATGGGCGTGGAAAGGGGTTCCGGGCCGCGGGCCAGATCGGGGCGTAGCCGGGAGGTGCGGCCCAGGTAGACATGGCGGATGGCCTCCTGGGGGCGCTCGGTGTTCCAGTGCACCAGCACCCGCACGATGCGGGGCATGGCTTCGGGCACGGCGACTTCCTGCGCTCCCAACAAAGGCACATGGACCCACCCTAACTGCCGGGCGGCGAAGGCGGGGTAGGTGGCGTTCAGGTCGGGGGTCAGGGTAAAGAAAATGCTGGCCATGTCTTCCGGGCGCAAGCCCGGGTTGGCGTCCACGATGGCCAGCAGCAACGCACGGGTGGCTTCCAGAATGGCCTGGGGGGTGTTTTCGGCCACGCTGTTGGCTCCGCGTATTCCTCGGATGGGCATACGGCACCTCCTCCTGAGTAGGAAAATGAAAAAGGGCGAGGCCGTTGGCCTCGCCCGGACGGTACCCGAAACAGGGTTTGCGCCTACGCCGTCCCATACCGCCAACGGCAGCCCGTCTGTGGGGTGCCGTAAAAATAGAAATAGGCGTAGGCGGCAAACCAGAGCATCATGTTTGGCTTCTCCTCGCGTTTTATTGTACAATGACTTGACGATTTGTCAACCGTTGGGCGGAAGTTCAATGAAGCCTCATTGCTGAGGATGGTGTCATGAGGCGATTGGCTGACTTGCTGCGCGGCGTGGCCTTTGTGGGCCTGGGAAACGCCTGGCGTGCCTTGCGCTACACCCGCCAGAAGGCCCGCTGGGAGCGAACCCCTGCGCCATCAGAGGCGCCGGTGGCCGTGGGAGCCTTGCTGGCCGTCGAACCGTTGCCCTCGGGAGTGCGGTTCCGCTTTGCCAACGCGACTTTGGAGGTGCTCTTTTTGTCCTCGGATTTGCTGCGTCTCACCTGGACGCCGGGAGCGGTGCCGCCCCCTTACGCCCTGGCCCGCACCGAGTGGCCTGAGGTGGGGGTGGTGCTGGGCCAGAAGGGCGAGACCTGGCGGTTGCGCTCCGCCGAGTTGGCCCTGGCGCTGGCCCCCGATGGCCTCAAGGTGGAACGGATGCGGGAAGGCGCGGTGTTGCGCCGGGAGGCTTTTCCCCAGCGTCGCGGCGAGGGTTGGGTGCACAGTGCGGACCTGCATCCTGCGGCGCCAGTCTTCGGCCTGGGGGAACCGGCGGCGCCGTTCAACCTGCGGCCCGGAACTTATCGCCTGTGGAACCGCGACCCCGGCGGCTCCTATGGCCTTGGAGAAGACCCGCTCTACCTCACCGCCCCGGTCCTGTGGGTTCACCGCCCTGCGCCGGGGTATCTGATCTTTTACGAAAACCCTCACGAGGGTCAGGTGGTGTTGGGCGACCGGATGAAGGTCACCTTTGAGGGCGGAGCGCTGCGCTATTACCTCATCCCCGGCCCGGTGGAGCGTGCTCTGGAACGTTTCTCGGAACTCACGGGCCGTCCTCCGCTCCCGCCCCGTTGGGCGTTGGGGCTGCATCAGTCCCGCTGGGGGTACCGCACCCAGGCCGAGGTGGCGGGTGTGTTGGCCGGCTATCGTCGCCACGAGATTCCCCTGGCCGCCATCCATCTGGACATCGACCACATGCACGGCAAGCGGGTGTTCACCAGCGCTCCGGAGCGGTTCCCCGACCTGGCGGCCCTGGCCGGGCAAGCCCATGCCCAGGGGGTGCAGGTGGTGCCCATCGTCGATCCCGGCGTCAAGAAGGACCCGGACTACCCGGTGTACCGTAGCGGTGTGGCACGGGGCGTGTTCTGCCGCCTGCCCGATGGCCGCGAGTTCCACGCGCCGGTGTGGCCCGGATGGTGCGCTTTCCCCGATTTCACCGCGCCTCACGCCCGCCAGTGGTGGGCCGAGCAGTACGCTTTTCTGACTGAGCGTGGCGTGGACGGCGTGTGGCACGATATGAACGAGCCCAGCACTTTCGTCGCCCAGGGGGACCCCACATTTCCCCGCCGTGTCCAGCACCACTTCGAGGGCCAGGGCGGCGACCATCGCGTGGCCCACAACCTGTACGGTTTGCTGATGAATCGCGCCGGGTTTGAGGGCCTGCGTCGCCTGCGCCCTGAACGCCGTCCCTGGATTCTAAGCCGCTCGGGCTGGGTGGGCGTGCAGCGGTACGCCTGGACCTGGACGGCGGACACGGAGAGCACCTGGGAGGCCCTGAAGATGACCGTGGCCCAGATGCTCAATCTGGGCCTTTCGGGCATCCCCTACTCGGGACCGGATATCGGCGGCTTTTCCGGAGCCCCCGATGGAGAACTGTTCACCCGCTGGTTCCAACTGGCCGCCTTCCTGCCTTTCTTTCGCATTCACTCTTCGATCATCAGCCCTCCCCGCGAACCGTGGCATTTTGGGGAGCCTTACCTGAGCATTGTGCGCGCTTTTGCCCGCTTGCGGATGCGCCTGATGCCCTATCTTTACACCCTGGCCTGGGAAGCCTCGCAGCGGGGTTGGCCCCTGGTGCGTCCCCTGTGGTGGACCCATCCGGAGGAGGCCGACCTGTGGGCGGTGGACGATGCCTTTTTGCTAGGCGAGGCGCTGCTGGTGGCGCCGGTGACCGAGCCAGGGGTCACAACGCGCAGGGTGCGCTTCCCGCCGGGGCGATGGTATGATTTTTGGACCGGCCAGGTTTACGAAGGGGGGGGCTTGCAGCCTGTGGCGGCGCCGTTGGAACGGATCCCCCTCTTCGTGCGGGCCGGCACCATCCTCCCGTTGGAGGACGCCGGCGAGGAGACCCTGGAACTGCGCCTCTATCCGCCCCATCCGGGCGAAAGGGCCCATGGGCGACTGTATCTGGACGCGGGCGATGGCTATGGCCCCCATCGCCTGGAAACCTATGCCGCGGAGTGGGTGCAGGGGATGTGGGTACCGGAACGCCAGGTGGAAGGCGATTACCCTTTCCCCTATGCGGATTGGCGCTGGACCACGGTGGGAACCGCGTCGTCAAAGGAGGCAAGCGAATGAAGGTCGCCGAATACCATCGTCAGGGTTTACGCCATTGGGTGAATGAAGTCCCTGAAGGGTTCACCCCCCTGGGGACGGAGGCCCGTGAAGGCGGACATCGGGTGGCGTTCTTGGCGCGGGTGGAGGGGGGACGTTTGAGCGAGGTGGTCGCCACGGGCAGTCGCCGCTGCCGCAAACTGATGGCCCTGGCCGATCTGGCTGCTGCGCGCCTGCGGGGTCAATCCGCCTCGGGGTTTTCCCTCTCCGCCAAGGATTTGCTGGCCCATTTCGCCGAGGAGCGCGACCGCGCCAAGATGCAGGCCCGCGTGGCGCTCGTCATGCAGGCCTTGGGATTGTCCGCGCCGCAGTCCTGAGCCCGGTCAGGGCAGGGTCCAGTACTCCACCTTGTCCACCGATACGGTGAAGTCGGGCGTGTGGGCCGACCCGACGACCAGGCCGAACAGTCCGCTGGTGTAGGTGCTATCGCTCACCTCGGCCAGCAGGATGCGGTTGGCGTACAGTTTGATGGTGGCCCCTTTCAGCCACACCCCCATGCGGTTGGTCTGGTTGGGCCCAGTGAGGATGCCTGTGCCGCGCGTCCAGGGCTTGAGCGCCGTGTAGTTGCTGCCGTCCCAGCGGTAGATCCGGTAGTCGCCGTTGCAGGCGAATTCCAGGATGATCCCTTGGCTGGTGTTAGGCGCGCGGACGATGAGGCCATAGCGGTCACGCCCCTGGCAGATGGGCCCCACCACAAAGGTGGCCTCGATGAAGGCATCGCTCAGGGCGGGGTAGGAGGAGAGACCCCACCAGTCTAGCATCCCTGGGTTCAGCCCGTGCATCACCAGATAGCCGTCGCTCATCGCGAAGCGGGCGTCGGCTTCGTCCAGCAAATACCAGCGGGCAGCGCTGTTCAGCGGGTCGCTCACCGTGGGGGCGCCCAGGTTGAGTTGGGCTTCCTGCGCAGGCACCTGAATCTCAACCCAGAATTTGCCTTTCCCCTGGGCGCCTAGACCAAAACGTTGCCCCTGGGCGTTTTGCAACTGCCACTCCGAGCGGTAGGTGCCCGGCGCTTCGGGGGCGGTGAAGTCCACCGAAATCACCCCTTCGTCCCCGGGTTGGACCGGGTGGGGCAGGGGGACGCTATCCGGCGCGTCCATGGCTTCGCCGCCGATGCGCACGGCGCGATACTCCGTTGTCCAGGTGCAGGTGCCCGTGTTGCGCAGCGTCCAGGTTTTGGTGAAGGCGGTCTTGGGCTGCACTTCTGTGCCGTCGGGGATGGTTTCGTCCACGAATTCGGCCCGGTCCTCGCAGGCTTCAGGTTGGGGCAGGAACTGGTAGTCCCAGCCAAAGTCGGCCTGCACGGTGGCGTTGGCTTCCACGGTGACGGTCTGCTGACCGGACCCGTCCTGGGGGGAAGTCCACTCGCCAGGGAGGAGGATGGCCGCGTTGACCGGATCTTGGGTGTTCACCGCCACGCAATAGGTACCGGGTGAGAGGTCTTCGAAGGTGAAAGCCCCCTGGTCGTCGGTGGTGGTGTCGCTCAAGGGGGTGCCCGGGCAGGGGCCTTGGGCCAGGGTGACCTTCACCCCGGCGATGCCCGGCTCTTCGGCCTGGCGGGTGCCGTCGGCGTGGTAGCCTGTGGCGGCGTCGCCTACACAGCCGGAGGGCGGGGTAGGCGGTGCGGGCTGGCCTTCCACCCCAGAGGCGCAAAGGTCGTGCCAGATGATGCCCGTGATGCGCCCTTTGGCCGCGGCTGCCGGGGTGACCGTGCCGGGCGTGCCCTGGGGCGGGGGGGTGCTGCCCTCCCCCGGCACAGGTGAGGCAGTGGCGCCATTGGGCACGCTCAAGAAGAAGATTTGCTCCAGATCCCCCACGCGCACGCGGTAAGTGCCGGGGGGCAACCCCATGGTGGGCAACAACAGGCGTTCCTGAAAGGCGACCAGAGCGGGCGGGCAGTTGCCATGATGTTGTGGGTTGAGGTCAAGGGTGAAGGTGTCCCCGGCGAAGGACACCTTGGGGGATAAGGTAGTGCATTCGTCGCCCAGGGATCCCTGCACCACGGCGTACACGCCGGTGGCGCTTTGCTCCACCACCAGGTTGACCACGTGGGGGGATGGGGAGGCTGTGGGCGCGGGCGTTGCCTGCGCCGAGGGGAGGTTGCAGCCGTTGAGCACGGCCAGAGCCAGCCAAGCCAGAAGCAGAGTGGGGGTCCACTTGGGTGCGTGCATAACCACCTCCTGGGTTTCATTGTACCCCAGCGGCGGCGGAAGCGGGTCAGGTCTCTCTTTGGGCGCGCTCGAGGATGCGGCGGTAGATCCAGCGGCGGGGTTTGCCGGACAACCCGGCCAGTTCTCGGGCCAGCCGGGAAGGCGGCACTCCCTGGGCCAGTCCGTGGGCAATGGCTTCGTCCAGTTCCCCCTCATTCCATTCCCGAACCTCGGAGGGGGCCCCCGCCACCACTAAGGTGAACTCCCCCCGGGGCTCGTGCTGCTGAAAGTGGGCCACGGCCTGCTCCAATGTGCCGCGCCAGATTTCCTCGTGCACCTTGGTCAACTCGCGGGCGATGGCGATGCGGCGGTGTGGGCCCAGCACGGCGCCCAGATCGCGCAGGGCGGCGCGCAGCCGCTGAGGGGTTTCGAGAAAAAGCAGGGTGTAGGGGAGCCCGGCCACCTGTTCCAGGCGGCGACGGCGTTCTCCGGCTTTGCGCGGTAGGTAGCCCAGGTAGAGAAAGGCGTCGGTGGGCAGCCCAGAGGCCACCAGGGCGGCTAAGGGCGCGCTGGGGCCGGGTACCGGCACCACGGGGAAACCGGCCTCGATGGCCGCCACCACCAGTTCGTAGCCCGGGTCGTTGACCAGCGGTGTCCCGGCGTCGGAGACCAAGGCCACATCACCCTGGGCTAGGGCGCGCAGCAGCCGCGGGATGCGCTCCGCTTTGTTGTGCTCGTGGAAACTGAGCAGCGGCGTGGCAATGTCGTAGTGGCGCAGCAGTTGGCGTGTGCGGCGGGTATCCTCGGCCGCGATGAGGGAGACCTCTCGCAGCACCCGCAGCGCCCGCAGGGTGATGTCTTCCAGGTTGCCGATGGGCGTCGAAACGAGATAAAGGGTAGGCATGGTTTCACCGTCCGCCGCTCGCAAATCGTAAATCGCCACTCGCTACCCGCCTTCCTCCCAAATCACCGCTTCCAGGTTGAGCGTGTCACCCTCCAGGCCCTGGTAGCGCAACCGGCCCAGGCGGCCCTGATCCGTTTGCACGCAGAGGTAGGTGCCGGGGCTGAGCGGCTCCAGGGGAACGGCCACCTGGGCTTTGGCGGCGTTGGCGCAGTCTTGCGGCGAAGGGGGCGCGAGGCCGTACACGCCCAGCCGTGCCTCGTGGAGAGGCGTGATTTGGTGGGCGCCTTCGGGGCTCACGGTGTAGCCGATATCCGCTCCCGTGTTGGTCAGGGCCATGCCGTCCAGGTCCACCTGGTCGTCAGGGGACAGGGTCAGAGTGCCCTCAGCATACACCACCGGGGTGGGCGTTGGGGTGAAGGTAGGGGTGCGGGTGGAGGTGGGCGTGTCGGTGGGGGTGGCCGTGCCCTCCACCTGCACGATGATGCTTACCCAGAAGGGCGAGCCTTCCCCCGGCCCGATGCCGAAGAGCCGACCGTCGGCGTCGCGCAGTTTCCAGTAGGAGATGTAGGCGCCGGGACGCGGCGGCGCCACCATGTCCACGGCGATGTCCATTGCTTGGCCGGGAAGCACTTGCACGCCCAGGGGGACCACCGTGGGCGCGCCCAGCCGGGCTCCGGCGAACCAGACCACGGCGTAGTCCGGCGTCCAGGGGCATGACCCGGCGTTGACCAGCCGCCAGATCTTGGTGAAAGGCTGGCCGGGGCGCAACACGGTGCCGTCGGGTATGGTGATGTCCAGATGGGGCGCGGCGGCGGCCATGTTGCAGGGCGGCCCTGCCGTGGCGTCCGGAGGCGGAGAGGCTGGGGTGGTGGCTTGTGGCGATATGGTGGCCGCCGGTGTATGGGCTGGCGTGGAGGGGGGAACCGCCGTCGCCGTGGGCAGCCCGCTCACCGTGGCGTAGACCGCCGTGAGGTCCACCGTGGGCGTTGCAGTCGCCCCCGGCTGAGGCAGGTTGCATCCTGTCATCCCCAAAAGGGCCAGCCAGGGCAGCAGCCATCGCAAGACGCGGGAGATGGGTTTCATGGCTGGCTTTCCCTTGGGGCGGCCTCCCCCGGCGGCGCCTCGGCGGGAATGCGGCGCTTGAGTTGGCGGGCCAGGCGGCGGCGGGGCAGCATGATGCGGCGTCCACAGCCTAAGCATTCCAGGCGGATGTCCGCGCCCAGGCGCACCACCTGCCACAGGGTGCTCCCGCAGGGGTGAGGCTTGCGCAGTTCGAGGATATCGCCGGGCTCCAGTTCGGGCAACATCGTGGGGACTCCTGTTGCACTCATTGTACCGAATTTCAGGCAAGGCCGCGATTATAACACGCTGCGGTGATGCTCCATTGACTTGGAACTCTTATGTCCCATAAGAACGCAGGGATGGCCGGAGGATGACGGGGCCCCGCTCTGACACGGGATGGGCTGTGCGCCTGTCAGCCCCAACGACCCACGGCCCTACGACGACCCCAACGCGCCACGATTGGAGGGGCAACGCAGGGTTTTTGCCCGAGCTCCTGTCTGCGCCTCGCACACCGCACATATTGACATCCCTCACCAGTCGGGGTATCCTACAATCACCATGCTCGAGGACCTGTTCAACTTCAACCGCCCGCCGGTCTGGACGGTCGCTGATTTGACCCGTTACCTTCGGGATTTGCTGGAAAGCGATGCCAACCTGGCCGATATCTGGGTGCAGGGGGAAGTGTCCAACGTCTCGCGTCCGCGTTCGGGGCACCTGTATTTTACCCTCAAAGACGCCAGGGCGCAGTTGCGCGTGGTGATGTGGAAGCCGCGCGTCATGCGCCTGCGCTTTCTGCCGCAAAACGGGCAACAAGTCGAGGTGCACGGCGCCATCAGCGTTTATGAGGCCGGGGGGCAGTACCAGTTGTACGCCGACACCATCCGCCCCTTGGGGGAAGGGGAATTCTACCGCGAGTTTTTGCGCCTCAAAGCCCGCCTGGAAGCCGAAGGGCTGTTCGATGAGGGGCGCAAGCGACCGGTGCCGCCCTTTCCGCGGCGCATCGGCATCGTGACCTCGCCCACAGGGGCGGCCCTGCGGGACATGTTGAACACCATCCGCCGGCGCTATCCTCTGGCCGAGGTGGTGCTGGCCCCCGCCCTGGTCCAGGGCGAGCAGGCGCCCGAGGCCATCATCCGCGCCCTGGAGGCCCTGAACACCTATGTCCGCCCGGATGTGATCCTCCTGGCCCGCGGGGGCGGCTTGGCCGAGGACCTGTGGGCCTTCAACGATGAGCGGGTGGTGCGCGCCGTGGTCGCTTCGGCTGCCCCGGTGATCACCGGCGTAGGGCATCAGACGGACTTCACCTTGGTGGACTTCGCCGCGGACCTGCGCGCGCCCACGCCCACCGCGGCCGCCGAAAAGGCCACGCCTAACCGCGATGACCTGCGTCACGATCTGCGGCGTCTGGGCCAGCGCCTGGCCCGGGCTTTGGAAAGCCGCCTGCGGGCCGAGCGGCTGCGCCTGCGCGCCGTGGTCGC
>DUEP01000061.1 GCA_011176535.1 Anaerolineae bacterium
ACCACAAGCTAACACAACCCTCATTATATTCTCATAATACAACATTGTCAATTGGCGTTGTGCGTGCCGAGTGTATTTCAGTTTGGTAGGCGCAAGCGCGGACCTGCCATAAATTTACTTCTAGCGCGCCCAGGCCTTGCGCCGACCAATGACGTCCTTTGCCTTTCATCCGATGGGCGATCAACGCCCGCATCTGGCTTTCCATATGGCCTAACCTCTCCACCTCTTCGCCTGCATAGCCGCTTTGGTGCCCCCAGCGCACCATACGGGGGTCTTCCAGGTGCTTGTCCAGCCAGGCCCAGGCTTGTTGTTGCCAGGGCGAGGCCTGCCCGTCAGGTGCCGGTACCTGGGCCCAGAGGGCTGCCACCCGTTCCCATTCCCCGGCTTGCAGGGCGGTACTCAAAGGGGCTCCACCCTCCGCACCGGCCGCCCGGACAATGTGGAGGGTCGAATGATCCGTTCATACAGCCCACGGCCTTCCTCAATCCAAGCTACATCATCCCCGCTGAGCACCACTTCTTCCACCTGGGTCCAATCCCATACGGCCCTCCAGATGAGACGGGCGCCCTCCCGGAAGTCCCCCTCCCCCAGGCCCTTGGGCATAGACTTGTTCCAGGCCCATGTCATCATAGGACAACCCAACCCGTACCTCACGCCATACCGTATGCCCCTGGCCTGTACGCTGCCTCACCAGCACGCCATCGGCTTTGATAGAGAGCCTTGGGGCCGCTTGCTCTCCCTGTGGCTGCGGAGCGGCCCCCTGACCAAAGACCCGCTCCACTGCTTCCGCTTCCGCCTCCGGGATGGTTTTTTCCTATTCTTTGAGTCAGGCGCCAGATGGTGCTGGGAGGCAACACCCCGGCGGTGAGCAGGGCCAAGACTTCAGCCGCCCGCCCAAAGACGGTTTCGGCCGCCAGGGCTACCACCGCCTCGGTCCCTTCCGCTGCGGCCCCTTGGTGAGCCGGTAAGTTCAGCACCTCGTTTAGCAAAAACCAGGTGTGCCCTTGGGGATCGCGGTACAAGCGCCGCCGGAAGGTCATTTCACCAAAGCGGGTGACCACCGTGCGGGGCCGCTGCCCCACCACCTGCCAGCCTTGAGGTTTGGGTGCCAACAGCCAGGCATCCAACGCCTCCAAAAAGGTTTGCGCCTCTCGCCGGGCCCAGGCGCAGGCCTGCTGGAACCAGTGACTTGCCCATTCGGACAAGGCGAAGGCCTTTTCGCTTTGCCATGCTTCTTTTGGGAAGGCATGGGTTGACCCTCTGAAAAAGGATGGAATGCTTAATTTTTTTGTCATAGAGGTCAGCCTATGCGTTTTTCTCTTCTCCTTTGAGGAGCTTGGTACAGCCCAGTGGACATTTTTATGTCTACCTAACTAAATTGAAATATCTCAAAGAGCAGTGATACAATAAAGCCCTCACCCTCATCCTGCACGGAGGACGACCTCACGATGCGCGACTTCCGTAAACATCGCCTGGTCGCCCTGCCCCAGGAACATGGGGCCTGGACCTTTCTGTTGAGTCCGTTGTTCATCGGCCTCTTCGCCGGCAAACACTGGACCCCGGACATAGGGTACCTGCTTCTGGGTTTGCTGGCGGCCTTTTTCATGCGTCAGCCGGTGGCCATGGTGGTCAAGGTGCTCAGCGGGCGACGGCCACGCGAGTACCTCCCGTATGGCCTGCTCTGGTCGGCCGTTTACGGGATCATCGGCCTGGCCGCGTTGGTCGTGCTGCTCCAACAAGGGCATGTTTACCTGCTCTGGCTGCTGCCGCCGGGCATCCTGGTGTTCGCCTGGCATCTGATGCTGGTCGCCCGGCGAAACGAACGGCGGCAAATCGGAGTGGAGATCGTGGCCAGCGGGGTTCTGGCCCTGGCCGCCCCGGCGGCTTACTGGATGCCTTACAACGGCCCCCAGCCCGCGGGCTGGCTGCTGTGGCTGCTGGCCTGGCTCCAATCGGCGGCCTCCATTGTGTTCGTCTACCTGCGCCTGGAACAGCGCAGTTGGGCCGAAGTGCCGCCTTTGGAGGAGCGATTCAACGCCGGCCATCGCGCCCTGATGTACGCCGGGTTCAATGTGGTCCTGGCGCTGGTGCTGGGCCTGAGCCGCTCCATCCCCCCCTGGGTGTGGCTGGCGTACCTGGTCCAGTTCGCCGAAGTGCTCTGGGGCACCTGGCACCCGGCCGTGAAGTGGCGGCCCAGCCGCATCGGTATCCGCCAAATGGTGGTCAGCACGCTGTTCACCCTGGTGTTCATCCTGACCTGGCGGATGGGATGACAAAAGCTGACAGGCTCGCTGGCCCGTCCGTCTCCTTTTCAACGCAAGGCGCCACGCCTCGCGCAGCCCTTCGTCCGGGCAGGGATGACAACCAACGGACGGGCTTGCTGGCCCGTCCGTCTCTTTTTCAGCGCAAGGCGCCACGCCTTGCGCGGCACTTCATCCAGGCGGGGATGACAAAACCTGACGGGCTGACAGAGCCCGTCAGGTTGTTTCTTCTTTCGACGCAGGGCGCAATGCCTCGCGCAACACTTCGTCCAGGTGGTTGACGGGCATGATGCGCAGGGCCTCTCGCACCGAGCGGGGCACCTCCACCAAGTCCTTGAGATTGCGCTTCGGCAAAATGACTTCTTTCAGCCCGGCGCGGTGGGCCGCCAGCACCTTTTCGCGCACGCCGCCCACGGGCAACACTTTGCCGCGCAAGGTGATCTCGCCCGTCATGCCCACCTCATGGCGCACCTTGCGCCCGGTGAAGGCCGAGACTAGCGCCGTGGCGATGGTCACCCCGGCGCTGGGGCCGTCCTTGGGCACGCTGCCCTCGGGGATGTGGATGTGGATATCCGTTTTCTCGAAGACCTCGGCCTGCAGCCCGAAGGATTTCGCCCGCGCCCGTAGGTAGGAAAGCGCCGCCTGGGCCGATTCCTGCATGATTTCGCCCACCTGGCCGGTGATTTTGATCTCGCCTTTGCCCTCCATGAGCAACACTTCCACCGGCATCACATCGCCACCCGCCTCGGTCCAGGCCAGCGCCGTGGCCACGCCCACTTCGTCCTCTTTTTCCGCCTCGCTTTCAAAGAACTGAGGCGGTCCCAACAGACGCTCCACCACCTGAGGGGTGATCTTTGAGGGGAAGCGCTTCACCTCGGCTTTCAGTCGGGCGACTTTGCGCAGGATGCGCCCCAGTTCACGCTCCAGATTGCGCACCCCGGCCTCGTAGGTGTATTGCCGGATGACACGCTTGATGGCGCTCTCGGTGAAACTCACCTCTTCCGGCTCCAGGCCCGTTTCCTCCAACTGGCGCGGGATGAGGAACCGTTTGGCGATCTGCACCTTTTCTTCTTCCACATAACCCGGAAACTCGATAACCTCCATCCGATCCAGCAGGGCCGGGGGGATGGTGCTCAGGGTGTTGGCCGTGGTGATGAACATCACCTGGGAAAGGTCGTATGGGATCTCCAGGTAGTGGTCCGAGAAGGCGTGGTTTTGCTCCGGGTCCAGGACCTCTAACAGGGCGGCGGCCGGATCCCCGCGAAAGTCCGCACCCAATTTGTCGATTTCGTCGAGCATGAAGAGCGGGTTCACCGTCCCCGCGCGACGCATGGTCTGCAGGATGCGGCCCGGCAACGCGCCGATGTAGGTGCGCCGGTGGCCACGGATCTCGGCTTCGTCGCGCACGCCGCCCAACGAGACGCGCACGAACTTGCGGCCCAGGGCCTCGGCGATGGAACGCCCCAAGGAAGTCTTGCCCGTGCCCGGCGGGCCCACAAAGCACAAGATGGGTTGCCGCGGCCGCTTGGGCTTCAGGCTGAGCACGGCCATGAACTCCAGAATGCGCTCCTTGGCCCGCTTCAACCCGTAGTGGTTGCGCTCCAACACCTTGCGGGCATGCGCCAGGTCGAGGTTGTCCTCCGTGCGCTCGGTCCAGGGCAGTTCCAAAATCCAGTCGATGTAGGTGCGGACAATGCCCACCTCGGGTGACATGGGAGGCAACTGGCTCAGGCGCTCCCATTCGCGCAGGGCCACCTTGCGCGGCTCCTCGGGCAAATCGGCCTTTTCGATGCGCTGGCGCAGTTCGTTCAGTTCTTTCTGCCAGAAGTCCCCCTCGCCCAACTCGCTCTGAATGGCCCGCATCTGCTCGCGCAGGTAGGCTTCCCGCTGGCTGCGGTCCATTTCGCTTTGCACCCGATGGTGGATTTCGTCTTCCAGTTCGAGGACATCCACCTCCTGGGCCAGCCAGTCCACCACCTTGCGCAGGCGCTCCTTGGGCGAGAGGGTGCTCAACACCTCCAACTGGCGGCCCCAATCAGGCGCCAGCGTGGTGCTGATGAAATCGGTCGCCCAATCGGGCGAATCGATGTTGAGGGCGAAAAGATAGGCTTCCTCAGGCACCGTGCTGGAAAGTTCGGCCATTCGTTGGAGCAAACGCAAGGCGTTGCGCAGCAACGCCTCGGTTTCCCGATCTTTGGCATCCTGCAAGGGCAAGGGCACGGCCTGAGCCACCACAAAGGGCTTCCAGCGCACAATGCGCACCAGCCGCACCCGACGGCGGCCCTGCATCAGCGCCGAGCGCTGCTCATCGGGCAGGCTCAAAGGCCGACCGGCAGCCGCTTCAACGCCGATGGGAAAAATATCCCCTTTGCGGGGGCGCACCACATCGGGGTCGTACAGCGGAAAAGCCAGCACCGTAGTCCCGCGTTCCCGCGCCGCTTCGATGGCCGGAACGGAAAGTTCCTCGTCCACGAAAATCGGTGTTAACATTCGTGGGTACACCACGGCACCGCGGAGGAACACCACGGGCAGGATGATCAGCCCCTCGTCGTCCGGCACCGCCTCAGGGGTCCGGTAAAGGGCCTCGGTTTGCCGCTGGTATTCCTCCAGCAACGCCTCGGCCGTGTCTTCCCACTCCGGGGCGTCCAGGTCATCGTAGTCATCAAACTCATAAGGGGCCATAAGTCTCTTTCCTCAAACCTCATCCACCGGGGTTACACGACAAGCATGGGTTGCAGGGCCCTTTCCTGCCAGGCGGTCCGGGCAGCGGCGGCCACGAACAAACTCCCGGTCACCAGCACCACGGCCTCTCCCGCCGAGCGGCGCAGCGCCGTCTCCAGGGACTCGGGCACCGAAGCCACTACCCAGGCCGGTTTGCCGTAGGGTCGCACCATCTCCAACAGGCTGTCCGGGTCGGCCGCCCGCGGGTGCACTGACTGGGTGAGGATCACCTCCCGGGCCCGCGGCAGCAACTCGGCCAGCATGCCCGCAATGTCCTTGTCCTCCGAAGCGCCAAAGACCAGCACCACCGGCCACTGGGGAAAGTACTCGTCCACCGTGAGGCGCACCTGCCGGGCGGCCGCCGCGTTGTGGGCTCCATCCACCACCACGGGCGGGTGGCGTTGAAACACCTCAAAGCGGGCCGGCCAACGGGTGCGGGCCATCCCTTCCCGGATGGTCTGATCGTCCAGTGCCAGCCCGCGCCGGCGCAACACTTGCAAAGCCGCGTAGGCTGTGGCTGCGTTGACCACCTGATGCGGCCCCAAAAGGGGGATGTGGAGTCGCACCGGCTCCCACTCGGCGATGCCGCCGGACTGGATGAAGGCTTCCACTCCCTCGCGGTCCTGCTCAGGCCAAACCAACACCGTTTGACCATCCAGGCCGCGGGCCAACGGCGCGTAATGGCAATCGCGTCCCACTTCGATCACCGGGGCGTGGCGTTGGCGGGCGATGCGCAGGATGGTCTCCCGCGCCTCGTCGGCCTGGGGGGCCATAACAACGGGCACGCCGGGCTTGACGATACCGGCTTTCTCGCGCGCGATGGCCGCCAGGGTGTGCCCCAGGATGGCCGTATGGTCATACGAAATCGAGGTGATCACGCTCACTTCGGGCAGGACCACATTGGTGGCGTCCAACCGCCCGCCCAGGCCCACCTCCACCACGGCCACATCCACCTTTTGCCAGGCGAAGTAGAGGAAAGCGCTGGCCGTGGTCAACTCAAACGTGGTCAGGCGGGGAATGCGCTCCACATGCGGCTTGAGTTGTGCCACCACTGCAGCCAAATCGCCGTGGGAGATGGGTTGCCTATCCACTTGAATGCGCTCGGCAAAATCCTGCAGATGGGGGGAAGTGTACAGGCCCACGCGGTAACCGGCGGCCTGTAACGCGGCAGCGGTCATGGCCGCCACCGAGCCCTTCCCCTTGGTGCCTGCGATGTGCACCACCGGATAGGCCCGGTGGGGGGCGCCTAACGCCGTCAGCAGGGCCTCCATACGGCCCAAATCGAACTTTTCCGGCGCGTTGCGCAGATTGCGGGTGAGACTGTAATCGACAAAACTGTACAGGTAGTCTAGGGCTTCATAGTAAGCCCGTTCCTTGTCTTCCGGTCGTCTTTTCATAGGGCTGATTGTACCCCCAGCCCCCCAGAGTGG
>DUEP01000062.1 GCA_011176535.1 Anaerolineae bacterium
GAAACCCGATACACCCGGTACGGCACGCTGGCGTAGTAGTACACCGCGCCCGGATAGGCTTCGTTGAGCACTTGGTAGAAGGAAAGTCTGCCCAGTGGGCGTTGGTCGAACGCTCCGTGCTCGGCCTGGAACACCTCGAACTGGGGCTCCACATCCCGTAGAGGGTAAATCCATTGGGGGTGCTCGTTTTGGCTACCGGCGGCCCAGTTGCGCAATTCCCGCGGCACTTGGCCGGTGCGTTCCTCATGGCACCGTTCCATGAACCCCGCCGGCCATGCGATGGGCGAGCGGAAGGCCTCCCCGTTGGTCGCGTGGCCCAGCGCGGCCAACAAGCGGTCGTGCTCGCCAACTTGAGTGCGGGCTAGGCACAGCACATGGATGTATTGCAAGTAGCGGTTTTGCAAATACAGCGCGCTCTCGGCCGGGGGCCGGCGCAAGGCTTCCCCGGGATTGCGGAACAGGGTTTGGTCCTGCGGGTCGCCGGTGTTGACCACCAGCACATGGCCGTGGCCTTGCCGACCGATGCGGCCGATGCGTTGCAAGAACGCGGTCATGGTCGGCGGCACACCCACCAGCACGGCCACATCCAGGTGGCCAATGTCCAGCCCGGCTTCCAGCGCGCTGGTGCTGATGACCCCTTTAAGGCTGCCTTCGCTGAGGCGTTGTTGGATGAGGAAGCGATCCACGCTTTCGTAGCCGGCGCGATAGGGCAAAATGGGGGCGTGGGCCAGCACCGCGCTCACGCGGTCGATTTCCCGCATGGCCAGGGCGTCGTCCACTTCGTCGGGAGACCTGTTGGTGGTACGTTGTACGATCGCGGCCAGAATTTCGGCCTGCTTGCGGCTGTTGGTAAAGGCCAGGAAGCGGTGCTGTGTTCGGATGGCCAATCCTTGGAACAGGTTGCCCAGCGCGGCCAGCAGGTCCTGGCCTGAGGGCGGTTCCACCAGGTGAATGTGCAAGGGGTGTTGGGGCGAACCGTCTTGGGCCGCGTCGATGAGGGTGAAGGGCAGGCCGAACAATTGCTCCAGGTGGTTTTCGGGCTCACGCACCGTGGCCGAAGCCGCAATCCATTGGCGCTCTTCGTCGCGAATCAGGCGCATGAGGTGCCGCCAGCGGCGGAAGAGATAGGCCGCGTTGGAGCCGAACACGCCGGTGTAAGTGTGCACCTCATCCACCACAATGAGGGCCAACCGGCGCAAGAAATCCATGACCGCGGGCTTGGTCACATGTAGCAGCAGCCACGCGTGCACCACATCGGGCGTGAACAGCACAATGCGGGCTTCGCGTAAAACGTCTTCCCGTTGTTCCGTGCGTATATCGCCGTCGATGCGCTGCACCCATCCGGTGGGAAGGCCGACTTGGGACAGCCAGCCCTGCCAACGCCGGGCTTGTTCGCGGGCCAGCGCCTTGAGGGGGTACAACACGGCCACGCGTGCGTTGGTGTCGCGCGTCAGCAAGGCCAGCGCGGCCAGAAAGAACACCAGCGACTTCCCCGAGGCCGTGGTGGTGGTCAGAGCCACATGTTTCCCCTGGTGCCAGGCTTCCAGAGCCTGGACCTGGTGGGTGAACAGTCCACGCGGGTACTGCTGCCGCGCTGCGTTCCTCACAGGCGAGGGAAGCCACTCGGGCACGGGGGCGTAGTGGGCTTCGCGTGACGGGCGGGTTTCAGAATGCACCGTGCGCCAGCCCAACTCCTGCAACAATTCGGGCACTTGCATAGGCCCTCTCCTCCGTGTAACACAAAGCGGAACCCAAAGAGGCCAGGCCGGGACCGCGCCCAACCCGGCCCACCTTTGGCTTTCAGACCCGTCGGTATCTGGCAGGTCAAACTCGACCTGGAAACTAAAGACCACCTCGAAGCCCAAATCCAGTGCCCGACCGAGCGCCCGGCCACCCTTTCCCGGCTGGAACCCTGGGCTTCTCAGGCCCTGTTGCTTATGCAACTGTCCGGCTTTGGCATTGTCACCACCATGACCGTATTGGCTGCCATCGGTGATATCGCCCGCGTCCCCTACCCTAAACACCTGGTCGGTCACGCCGGCCTCGCGCCCGGCCTCCATCAAAGCGGCGTCAAGGAGCGCCCAAAACCCATCACCAAAGAGGGGCGCAAAGACCTCCGCTGGGCCATGGTCGAGGTCGCCTGGCGCGCCGTCCGCAGTCATCCCCTCTGGCAGCGCCGATTCCAGGAACTCATTCGCCGCAAACATCCCAACGACGCCATTGTGGTCATCGCCCACCGTCTGCTCGTCATCGTCTGGCATCTGCTCTCCAAAGGCGTCCCTTACCGCCACAGCACCCCCGAACGCATCGCTCATCAATTCCCTTGGGGCTATTGCCTGAACGACCGGCAACGCCGTGGCATGAGCCGCGCCCAGTTCGCCCGCTACTGCCTGATGCGCTTAGGCATTGGTGACGATCTCCAATGGGTGACCCTCTACCCCAAATATCCCCGCAAACCGGCCCTGCCGGAGGAAGTGCCTCCCTGGCCGGAAGGGAAATCGTAGCCCTTCTGCCTTTTCTCTGTCCAGAGCGACTTGCCGAAAGGTGAAAAAGCCTTCCCGGAAGGGGGAGGTGTGTCTCTGGGGGTCTTCTTCCCATGGCAAGGTGCCATTCCACCCATCAAAGGGGCGCCCATCCACGCTCACTGACCTCGACCTGCGCGGCAAACGCCCTTCTTCCCCTGTGAGTTCCCCTAAAACGCCTCTATTTCCTCCTTTTCCCTTGACACTGTCGTTTCAGTAGGCATCGTCCTCCCACAGGGACATTCCCTTCTCTCCATCGTAAGGCACGCGTACCACGGGGGGCAGGTCGGCGGACTTGTCTGGAGGCAGGACCAGGCCCCGGGCCAGCAGGTGTTGGTACTGGTACCAGCGGATGGGCACCAGCAGGGCGTCGGCGGCGATGGGCTGCTCGGCCCGCAGGGCCTCCCAGGTTCCCATTAACCCTTCGGGGAGCACCTCTACGCCGTCAAAGAGACGATGGAACTGGTCAGCCAAGGCCGGATTGCCCCGGAAGGGTAGCAAGTCGGCGAAAAAGTTGTGCCGGAACTCCGCCGCGCTTTGCTCGTAGGCTTCCTCCCAGGCGGTCAACACTTCGCCGGTATACACGGCATCCAGCCAATCTTGAATGCGCGCCTCGTCCACCACCAGCCCTGCGGGGGCTTCGCGCAGCACCTCTAAGGTGCGTTCCACCTGCACGGCCGGACGATATACCCGACGGGTGCCGTCGTCCATCTCTTGGAAGACGAACACATCGGCCGGAGGGCGCTTCCCCAGGCGGTTGACCCGCCCAAAGCGCTGCAGCAGGGCCTCCAACGGTGCAGGGTCGGTGAAGAGGACATCCAGATCCAGGTTGAGGCTGACTTCCACCACCTGGGTGGCGACGACCAGCAGCGGGCGGCGCTCGGTTTGGTTCAGCCCGGCAGCGTCCAAAATGGCTTGTTCCTTGCTTAGCCGATCCTGGCCGGTAAAGCGGCTGTGCAGCAGATGGGCTTCGATACCTTGCTCTTCGGCCCAAGGGTGCAGAACGGCCCACAGTTCCTGGGCTTTGCGCACGGTGTTGACCACCACGAGCACTTGCTGCCCGGCGGCTATGGCTTCCCGGATGCGGCGCAGGCCTTCGGGCGCCGCCAGATCACCCTCCGCCAGATGCAGGCGGTGACGGCGGAAGTGGCGGTAGAGAGCCGCATCGGCCCGGATGAGGGCCTCGGTGCCCAGCAAATGCTGCAGGCGCTCGCGGATGGGGCGCGGGAAGGTGGCCGACATGAACAGGAAGCAGGCTTCGTAGTGCCGCACCAAGTAGCCCACGGTTTCCAGAATCATGGCCAGGCGGTGCGGTTCGTAAGCGTGGATTTCGTCAAACACAAAGGCCGCCCGGGTAAAGTCGGCCAGTAGCGCCTCATAGCCCTTGAGTTGGAAGGCGGCCTTGAGCATCTGGTAGGGGCTAAACACCCGCACGGGATAGTAGGCCAGCCCGGCCTTGTTGCGCAGGGCACGGGCCGTGGCCGTGGCGGCGTCGGGGGTGTATTCCTGAGCCATGAGGAAGCGGTAGAGGGCCAGGGTGCTGCGGCCGTGGAGCAACCCTACCCGCTCGGTATCAAAGAGCCGGCTCAAGCGGCCGTACATGGCGTTCATGCTGGCCTGGTAGGGTAGGGTGTAGAAGAGCCGAGCGGGGCGCTGGCGGGCGGCCCAAAGCAGTGCGGCCTCGGTCTTGCCGCTGCCTGTAGGCGCGATGAGCAGGGCGTGTC
>DUEP01000063.1 GCA_011176535.1 Anaerolineae bacterium
CTGGGAAACGGCCCTTGGGTACCCGAGGGTGGCCCAAGGCCAGGCGGAGGGGCCGGTGACCCTGGTGCGGGTGCGCCTGCCGGAAGCCGCCCTTCTCTACCGCCAGCGTTTCGATGGGGAACATACCTGGCGCTTCTGCAAGCAAGGCTTGTTGATCCTCTCTTTCCTCACCCCCCAGGCGGCGCGGGAAGAACGCGGGTGACGCTTGGCCCCGTTGGCTTATGCCCAACTCTGGTTAGCCCGCCGGCACCTGCCCGGCGGCCGCTCCCCCTGGCAGAAGCCTTTGCCGGAGCGACCTTTGGGGCCGGCGGGGGATGTACAGCGGGGCTGGGGTGGATTTTTCGCCCGTTTGGCTGTGCAACCCCGACCGGTCAAACGGCGCGGAAAATCCCCTGGCTGGCCCCGAGGAAAGCGCCGGAAAGGCCGACCACGCCAACCGGTGGTGCGTCCAGGGACGAACAGAGCCTGATTTTGCCCTTTTGCGGCTCCGTTGGTCCCTTGTCAAGGCGCTCAAGCCGGCCCCTCTGGGGTACAGGCATGGGCTTCTTTTGCCTTTTTGTCAAAAGTCTAATACAGTAACCCAGGTTATCTTATTTGACTAGGGGGGCGCACGTGGTGTTGCACGGTTACACGAAAGAACGGCCTGTGCCAAAACTTTCCCTCGGTGGCTCCCCCTTTTGCCCCCTGCCCACTCAAGCCCTCCGACCAAAACTCAATACGGCCTGGGCAGCCGGTCGGCCCACCGCGGGATCCGTCGCCGGCGAGGCTCCTGGCCCCCTGAAGGCGCCGAGGGTATCAGCCCCGCCGCCCGGCCCAGGCTACGCACCGGGTCGGCCCAGGTCCAGCGGCGCTCCACCACATCCACCACCCCTTCCAAGGCCGCCCTGGCCCAATCGTTGGAGTGCATCAGCAGAATGTCCCCCGGTCGAATGGCCGTGGCCTCGCGCACGATGGCCCGGTTGACCTCGTCGAATAGCGGCTCCTGCAGGGCGTCCTCGAGGTGCGACCCGTCGACGAACTTCAATATCACGCCCATATCGTCCCAGTTCCACCACACGACCACATACCCGTAATCCTGCAACACCCGGTACACCCGGCCCAGGTTCTTCCCCGCGCCGAAGGGGATGCGGAAGTAGGGGAAGCGGGCCTTCATCTCGCGCAGGTAATCCCGGCCCAGGGCGTCGGCCAGGGCCGCCTCCCAGTTCTCGATTTCCTCGGCGATGGCCTTCTCGTCCAGGTGGGTGAAATATGGATGGCTATACGAATGATTGCAGATGATCCCGCCCACCTCGATCAACTTTTCCAGCAGGTTCTCCCCCTGATAGTCGGCCAGCACGGGCAGCACGCGGCCCACGGCAAAGAAGGCCACCGGCACCCGGCGGCGGTAGAGCACCTGGACCATAGGCGCAAAGGTACGCAAATAGCCGTCATCCACGGTCATCAGCACGCCGTCCTGCGGCGCAATCCGCTGGACCACCCGATAGCGCCGCGGTTCGGCGGCGGCGAACACCTTTCGCGGGGCGGCCAGGGTCAGGGCGCCCAGGCCTATCAACTTGAGGAAATCTCGGCGAGAGAGGTCGCTCATGGTGCCTCCTGAGTGGCGGTTTGCGGGAGCCAGCCCATCCCCCGCAGGATGAAGGTCACATACGCCCGCGCCCCTTCGGGGGTGGGGTGGGCGAAGTCCTCGTAAAACCATGCCCGGTGGGGGGTGGCGTAGGCGTTCCAGTCCAGCAAATAGGCCTCCGGCCAGCGCGCCACCCCGGCCTCCAGTTGCGCGTTGGCCAGCGGGGCCCACCGGATGGGACTACGCACATTGACGAAATAGACCTGCCGCACGCCGTGCTCCAGCAGCAGACGCATCACCGCGTCGAAGGTGGCGTCGGTGAAGGAGCCGTTGGTGCCTAGATGGATGACCACCGTGGGGCCCAGGCGCTCCTGTTGCGCCAGTTCAGGCACCAGGGTCAATAAGTGGGCCAGCCGGCGGCCCTGCTTGGCGTCCATGAAAAAGGACCCCGTGGGCAGGGTCCCCTGCCACACGGGCAGGGTGCTCAGCATGATGGAATCGCCCAACAGGGTCAATTGTACCCCCGGTGGGAACGGCGTGGGCGTGGCGGTGCCCATGGGGGTGGCACCCACCGTGGGGGTCGGGCGCGTCCCCTGGGGTCCGGAGGAAGGGGAAGGGCGCGGGGTGGGGGAAGGCGACCGCGTTCCCACCGCCACGGGTGTCTCCGGTCCCTCCGGGGGCGTGCTTGTCTGGACCTCGGCGGCCAGCGCCCGTTCCAGGGGAGAGGGGCCCACCCGGAGGTTGATCTGCTCCATGCTCAACATGGCCCAGGCCAGCCCAAGGGCCACGGCGGCGATCAGCCCCACCGCACCCCATACGCAGCCGCCCATGCTCGCGGTGGTCCCGCAAAAGGAGCGAGGTGATCAGGTACCCCGAAAGCACGAAGAAGGTCTCCACCCCCAGGAAGCCCCCGGCCGCCCAGGGGAAGCCCACATGGTAAAGGAAAACGGCCAGCACGGCCACCGCGCGCAGGCCGTCGAGGCCCGGCATGTAAGGCAGGCTATGCGCCGGTGCGGTTCGCTCGCGAGACAACAGCATCCTCCTGCACAGCCC
>DUEP01000064.1 GCA_011176535.1 Anaerolineae bacterium
CCATTCCCTCATATCGATCGATGCGCCCCCTACTTTTATCCCCCCTTGTTTTGGGTATGTGAGGCAGAAACCCAAAAGGGTGGCTCTCTGCCGCCTTTTTGTTACCCTTGTTTGTGGCACGGGGGCAAGGCGGCTTTCACGCCGCGCTTGTGCTGCTCCTTGTTTTGAAATGTAGGGCAAAAAATCAACGGCCCTCCTGCCCAGGAGAGCCGTCCGTGGGCTCAGGTTTCGTCGTTTACCTGCGCCAGAAACGCGTCCAGCGCGGCCAGTGCACGCTGGCTGTACGCGGCATAGCGCTCTCGTTTGTTGCGGATGCGCCGGGCCAAAGGCGGCAGGATGCCGTAGTTTGCCTTCATGGGTTGAAAATCTGCCTCAGAAGCGTGGGTGATGTAATGGCACAGGGCGCCGAGCATGGTTTCGCGGGGCAGCACCAGGGGCGGCTGGCCCCAAAGCAAACGAGCGGCGTTCCACCCGGCCAGCAGGCCGGTGGCGATGTTGCCCACATAGCCCTCGACGCCCGTAATCTGCCCGGCGAAGAACAAATCGTCGCGGTTGTGGAATTGAAGGGTGGGGCGCAAGAGCGCGGGCGAAAAGATGAACGTGTTGCGGTGCATCTGGCCGTAGCGGGCAAACTCGGCGTGCTCCAGGCCCGGAATCATGCGGAAGACTCGCTTCTGCTCGGGAAACTTGAGGTTGGTCTGAAAGCCCACCATGTTGTAAAGCGTCCCGGCCAGGTTGTCCTGTCGCAGTTGCACCACGGCATAAGGCCGTTTGCTCGTGCGCGGGTCGATCAGGCCCACGGGGCGCAGCGAGCCAAAGGCCAGCGCGTCGCGACCGCGGCGGGCCAGCACTTCGATGGGCAGGCAGCCCTCGAAAAAGCGCCCTTTCCCTGCGCGCACGCCAGGGCCTTCTTCCAGGTCGAACCGCTCGAATTCGTGAAGATCGATGCGTTCAGCGCTCACCAGGGCGTCCACGAAGGCGTAGTACTCCTCTTGCGTCATCGGGCAATTGATGTAGTCGCCCGCTTCCTGCTCCCCTTTGCCGTAGCGCGAGGCCCGAAAAGCGATGTCCATGTTGATGGAATCGGCCACTACGATGGGGGCGATGGCGTCGTAAAAGTACAGGTGCTCCTGACCGGTGAGTTCCTGCAATGCCCGGGAAAGGCGCGAAGAGGTCAACGGCCCCGAGGCGATGATGGTCGGTCCAGCAGGGATCTCGGTCACCTCTTCCCGAATGACTTTGATGTTAGGGTGGGCTTCCAGCGCCTTGGTGACTTTGCGGGCGAAGATTTCCCGATCCACCGCCAGGGCGCTGCCGGCGGGAACGGCGCTTTCGTCGGCCAGGCGCATGAGCAGGGAACCCAGGCGGCGCAGTTCTTCTTTCAGCAGCCCTCCGGCGCGGTCGGGCAGGTTGGTGCCCAGGGAGTTGGAGCAGACCAACTCGGCCAGGTAGCCTGTGGTGTGCGCGCCAGTGCTCTTGCGCGGGCGCATTTCGTAGAGGCGAACTTTGATGCCCCGTTGAGCCGCCTGCCAGGCCGCTTCGCTGCCGGCCAGCCCCCCGCCGATGACGATGAGTTCACGCTGCTCGCTCAACCTTCGACCTCCTTCCAGAATGGCTTCCAGCGGCGCAGACAACCTGTGCCCACTTTGTGCCCCACAGGCTCTTCGCAGTAGGTCACCCGCGCCCCGCTTTCTTCTAAAGTGGACGCCATGCGTTGGGCACGGTCTACAGGGATGATCCTGTCTTTTGTGCCGTGGGCGATGAAAACGGGCTTCCCCAGGAGGACCTGCCGTTCCAGATAGGGGGAGACCCCGCGGGGCAGGAAACCGGCCAGCACGCTCAGGCTCTGGCTCTCCTGAGGGTGGTGCAGCGCCCAGGCCAGGATGGTCGCCCCCCCCTGGCTGAATCCAATCCAATGCTTGCGCTGCCAATCCACCTGCGGAAAACGCCTCTCCAACTCGTGCAGCCAGGCCTCGAGGTGGTCGATGGCCGGCCGAAAGTGCTCCAGCTGGGTGCCTCCCTGGGGAATCTCGGCCAGCCAACTGTACCCCTGGGAAGGCGCCGGGAAAGGGGCGCGGAACAGCACCCACAGGCCATCGGGCAAGGCGCGGGTGAAGGGCTCCATCACCTTTTCGTCGCCGGTCCAGCCGTGGAGCAAGAGGAAAACGGGAGCCTCGACTTGCTCAGGCTCCCGGATGCGGGCAAGCGAACCGGATAGCGGCACAGTTTGCCAGGGCGTCATAGCACCTCCACATCGTTGAGGTTCAGCGGGGTGGGCTTCAAGCGGCGACGCCAGGCGGCCCAGGTGCTGGTGGCGGCTTCCAGTTGGGGTAAGGCCTCCCGGGCGGCCACTTCACCGATGGCGGCCACGGCGCGGATGTCCACCTGGTCGAGCAGGCCCACCTGGGCCACATCGGGCGTGATGAGCACCTCGGGCTGGTCCAGTTGCAGGCGGATGTGGGTCATCCAGGCGCCGCCGATGTCGATGGCGCGGAGAAAAATGTTGAACGCCTGCCCCAATCGCAGCCGGCCGGCCAGTTGGTTGAGGATGGGCACCTTGGCCAACATGCGCACCCCGGTGGGGTCGCCCAGGCGCTCCGGGGGCGGGGTGAGGGACACGGCCACCACCGGGAGGTGGGGCGCCAGCAGGCGGGCCAGCCGCACCGGTACATTGTCCATCACCCCGCCGTCCACCAGAAGCCGTCCGTTCCGCTCGCGGGGCGGGAAGATGCCCGGCACGGCACTGGAGGCCAGCACGGCTTCGACCACCAGCCCCCGACGCAGGTACACCGTGCGGCCCTTGAAGATATCCACCGCCACCGCGCCGAAGGGAATGGGCAAATCGGCAAAGGTGCGCTCTTCCAACGCCTGACGCAGCATAGCCTCCACGCCGGCCAGCCCCATCAGCGAAGGCCCGTTGTCAGGGTGGCGCTGAAACGCCCGCTCGGGGACGCTTTCCACCCAGGCCGTGACCTCCTCGGCGTTGTATCCGGCGGCGTACAGGGCGCCGATGATGGCCCCGGCGCTGGTCCCCGCCACCGCGCGGACCCGGTAGCCCTGCTCTTCCAAGACGCGCAACACGCCCAGATGGGCGAAGCCTTTGGAGCCGCCGCCTCCTAAGGCCAGGGTAATCTCAGGCATCGTCTTCTCCTTGGGTGGCATAAGCCGCCGTATCCAGCCCGTGGAGGAAGACCTCGAGGGCCTGTTCGACGGCCTGGGGAATGTCGGGTTGGTTAAGCAGGGTGGGCTGATGCAAAACGCCGGCCAGTAGGCCGAGCAGCATGGTGGCCAGGGTGGCGGATGGGGCCACCGGTCGGATTTGCCCTTGTTGAAGGGCCTCCTGGAGGACCGTGGCGAAAGGCTCGATCACGGCTTGCCAGGCCTGACGGAACAAGGTTTTGCGTTCCTCCGGAGGGGCGTCCTTCCAGGCGCTGATGTCACGCCGGAGAGCGAACATGGAGGTCCGGTGTTCGTGCAGTGTGGCGGCATAAACTTCGAGCATGGCGCGCAGTTTGGCCCGGAAGGCGTGTTCGGTGGCCTGGGCGTGCAGCAGGCGCTGGCGCAGCGCCTGCAAGTGGCGTAGGATCACCTCGCGAAACAGGGTGGCTTTACTGGGGAAGTGGTAATACAGCGCGGCGTTGGTGACGCCGCAGGCGCGGGCAATCTCTCGGATGGATACGGCCCGATACCCCTGGCTGGCAAACATCTCTTCGGCCACCTGGAGGATGCGCTCCCGTCCGATCCGACGCTTTCCGCTTTTTGGGGCCATGGAAATCCTTGAGCAAGGGGAACTAAACGAGTGGTAAGTTATCGTAATCGAAAAGAGGCCACCTGTCAAGGTGCGTTAAAAGCTTCACGGCCTGCCAGAGCAGACCGTGAAGCCATCCGAGGAGGGAGCGCAGGGGGAGTTTAGCGCGCTTGCTCGTAGTACGCCGCCACCTGTTCCCAGTTGACCACCGACCACCAGTTGGCGATGTATTCGGCGCGGCGGTTCTGGTACTTCAGGTAGTAGGCGTGTTCCCACACATCCAGGCCTAGCAAGGGGGTGTGCCCGAACAGGTAGGGGTTGTCCTGGTTCGGCGTGGAGTACACTTTGAGGTCACCAAAGGGGGTAAGCACCAGCCAAGCCCAGCCGCTGCCGAAGCGCGTCGCGGCCGCTTGAGTGAATGCTTCTTTGAAGGCGGCGAAGGAGCCGAAGGTCTTCGTGAGCGCCTCGGCCAGTTTGCTCTGCGGCTTGCCGCCGTTGGGGCTCATGACCGTCCAGAAGAAGCTGTGGTTGACGAACCCGCCGCCGTTGTTGCGCACGGCGACGCGGATGTCTTCGGGCACGCTCTCCAGGTTGCGCAGCAAGGTCTCCACGGGATAGGCCTGGAGGGCAGGATGTTTTTCCAGGGCGGCGTTGAGTTTGTTCAGATAACCCTGGTGGTGTTTCGTGTAGTGCACTTCCATGGTCCGGGCGTCAATGTACGGCTCCAACGCGTCGTAAGCGTAAGGCAAAGGGGGTAAGGCGTGCATGGAAATCCTCTCCTCTCGTGAGTGAATGGGGTGTCTTGCGGTGATCTTACTGTATCACGCCCGCGGGCTTTTGTCAAGATTTGTATCAAAAAAAAGATATAAAAACGGGGCGGTGGCGATAGGGACGGCTCGTCATCGCCTTTTGCTGCTCCCTGGCTCCGGGATGGCCCCGCCGGAGCGCGGTCAATCAGAGCAGCGCCGGACTCCCGAGGCTACTCAGGCCAGGGCGCCGTGGTCCAAAATGTTTGGGGGCGTTTCCGCTGGCGTGCGTTTTTAGGTAAAATGAAGTCCAATCTTGATCTCGGAGGAGCGCCGCCGTGACCACCCCTGCTGCGCAAGACAATCGCCCCCCTGTGCCCCCCGCGTTGGTCATCGTCGTGGGGATCCTGGCCGTATCCACGGCCTCGATTTTCATTCGCTACGCCCAGCGGGACGCCCCTTCGCTGGTCATCGCCGCCTGGCGGCTGACGCTGGCCTCCCTGGTGTTGGCGCCAGTGGTGTACGCCCGCCACCGGCCCGAGTTGCGCGGGTTGCATCGCCGCGATTTGCTGTTGGCTTTGCTTTCGGGCGCCTTTCTGGCGGTGCATTTCGCCACCTGGATCAGCTCGTTGGCGTACACCACTGTGGCGAGTTCGGTGGTGTTGGTGACCACCACACCGCTATGGGTGGGGATGCTTTCGCCCCTGTTCCTGCGCGAAAACCCGACCCGCGCGGTGGTGATCGGCATGGCCTTTACCCTGGTAGGGAGCACCTTCGTGGCGTTGGGCGATTCGTGCTCCTTTTCCGGCCTGGGGCTGTCCTGCCCCTCGTGGGCCGTGTTCGCCGGGCAACGGGCCTTGCTGGGGGACTTTCTGGCGTTGATGGGGGCCTGGGCGGCGGCGGGTTACTTCATGATTGGGCGACGGCTCCGCGCCCGCACCTCGCTGGTCACTTACATCTTTTTGACCTACGGGATGGCGGCCTTGGTGCTCGTGGCCTTGATGTTCCTCTTCGGCTACTCGCCTTTTGGATATCGCCCCCAGACGTATCTGTTCTTCCTCTTGCTGGCTTTGGTGCCGCAGTTGTTGGGCCATTCTTCGTTCAACTGGGCGCTACGCTACCTTTCGGCGGCCTTTGTAGCCGTGACGCTGCTGGGCGAACCTGTGGGAAGCACCGTGTTGGCCTACTTCCTGCTGCACGAGGTGCCCACACCGGTCAGTTTGTTTGGTGCTATACTTATCTTGGTCGGGATCGCCGTTGCCGCCACGGGCAACACGGACACGCCAGTGGGAACTCCGGCTTGAAAGGAGGCCACCATGCAAATCCACTGCAACTTTTGCCATCGTCCTATGAACATCTCGCGCCGTGAGGCCGAGGCCGCGCTGGAAGTGGTGCACGCCGAGGGGCTGGAGTATTACGAGTTCAAATGCCCGCATTGTCGCAAGATGAACAAGGTGCCGTTGGAGGTGTTGCATCGGGCGGCGCCCAACTGGAAGCCCTCAGAGACGTCTGTCTCTTGAGGGGTGGGGCTGTTC